>NZ_CP070479.1:300000-600000 GCF_016925555.1 Mycoplasma tauri
AATCTTATCAAAAATTACTTTAATCTTATGCGTGCTAATAAAGAAATTAAGCATGAAAGTGAATACCCAAAATGTGAATTTTTAGATCAAATTGATATGTCTCTTTTACATAAAAAAAATGTAAAAGGTATTAATGAAGCTCAAGCAGAATTTAACAAAATAGAAAATAAGATTTTAGAATTTTCAAAAATTGACACAAAACAATTTTCTGAAAAAACTCAACTTAAACTTGTTAAATTAGAATCTAAATTAATTAAAACAAGCTTGTACTACAAATATTGTCTAAATACATATAAAGCAATTGAAAAAAATGAAAAAATAATTAAAGATACAAAACAAGCTTTAACTATAGCTAAAAAAGAAGATAGAAGAATCAAAGCTGAAAACAAAAAGACTAAAAAACAACTTATTTGAAATAATAAAAATATGCGTTATTTAGCTTACAAAGCTTTTAGTGATTTTAGTAACAAAATTTACGAAAAATACAATATTAAAAACGTTATGGCTGAAGATCGTCAAAAGAAAAATGCTCCTTTAACTGAAGAACAAAGAAAGCAAATTATTGAACATTCTAAAGATATTATTTCAATTAAAAAAGCTATCTTTAATGAAGTTATGGAAGTAGCTAAAAGAGTTGAAATTCTTCCTATATTACAGAAAAAACCTACAAGATTATCTGGTGGTCAACAACAACGTGTTGCTATTGCTCGTGCTATTGTTAAAAAACCTGACATTCTTTTAATGGACGAACCATTGTCAAACTTGGATGCTAAATTACGTATTTCAACAAGACAATGAATTAGAGATATTCAAAGAAATCTTGGTATTACAACTGTTTTTGTTACTCACGACCAAGAAGAAGCTATGTCAATTAGTGACATTGTTGTCTGCATGTCAACAGCTAAAGTACAACAAATGGGCTCACCATTAGAGTTGTATAATAAACCAAGAAATAAATTTGTTGCTCGTTTCTTAGGTATGCCTGAAATGGCACTTTTCCCTGGAGAGTACAATAACAATAAATTAACTGTTTTAAATCAAGAAATAAAAAATGTTTATTTCAAAAATGCTGAAAAAATGACATGTAATGTCGGTGTTAGAGCTGAAGACTTTATCATTAAATCAAGCAATGAAAGAAGTCAATTTTCAGGTGTTATAAAAACAGTTGAAAACTTTGGTAAAGAAAGTAAATTGATTGTGAATATTGAAAACGTTGGTGAATGTAACTTCCTTGTTGACAATTCATATGCATATGAAATTGGAGACAAAGTTTACTTCGATATGCCTGTTGAAAAGCTTCATATTTTTGATAGCATAACTGACGAAAGAGTTGAGTATGAAATTAAAAAATAAACATTGAGCTAAAATATCTCATAAGTCACCATTTTTAGCTAAAATGGCAATGGAAAAACAAGCAGAAAACAAGACTGAATCAGTTTCTGAATCAGTTGTTCTTAAAAGAACACCATCTTGAAAACCATTGTCTATGCTATTGCCGACTTTTATAATTATTTTAGTTTTTACAATCATTCCTTTATTTATCAATATAAAACATGCTTTTTATAAAACTGATGATAATTTGCAAATGCATTTTACATTAGAGCATTATAGAAGTCTTATACAAGATCCATTCTTTGCTGTTGGGGTTAGAAACTCATTGATATATGCATTGATTGTTTTACCATTTGTTATGGCAATATCACTACTTATATCATCATGTATTGCTTCAGTTTATAACAAATCAGCTAGAGGAATATGACAAACAGTTTTCTTCTTGCCATATATAACAAATATTGTTGCAATTTCACTTTCATTTATACAGTTTTTTGCTCCAAATGGTTTATATAATAATATTGTTGGATCTAACACAGCATGACTAGAAAAAGGTGGAACATATAATTTTGAAGCATTATTCCCTATGCTAGTTAATGGTGTTTGATCTGGACTTGCATTTAATATTTTAATTTTTACAACTGCTATGTTGTCAGTTGACAAAAACCTCTATAAATCAGCGTCAATTGACGGAATTGGTGGTATTAAACAATTCTTCACAATTACATTACCATCTATTAAATCAACAACAACATTCTTAATTACAATGGGAATTATTAATGGTATTAAAGTATTCCCATTAGCATTGTTTAAAAACGATACAACATTAGCTACTGCTAATGGTGCATCTACTTTAATGCTATATGTTTACCATATGACTAATACTGGAAATGATGCACTTGCTTCTGCATCATCAGTTGTGTTATTCATTATAGGATTAGTTTATTCACTTCTTATTCGTAGAGGTTTTAATGCAGTTATTTTAGCGTCAATTAATTTAGGAGAGTCAAATGTTTGAAACAAAATTAAAAATTCGCCGGTGATGATCGAATATCAAACTAAGAAAGAATAGAGAAACTACAGCACATCAGGTTCGTGATAAGTCTTTATTTTCTCTTGTTACATGAACATTCTTAAAAGTTGCTGTATTGACGCTATTTGCTGCTATTATTCTTTTTCCGTTCTTTTATATGATAACAATATCATTCATGCCAAAGCATCAAGCAGATTTGCTTAATTCTGAATTTTCTTTCTGACCTAGATATTGAGATAAATCAAACTATAGTGATGCTATAAATAGTGGAAATGGTCAAGGAAGTGGATATTGATTTGCTTTTGGACTTACATTAGCAAATGTTGTATTCTCTATTGCTGCAAAAATATTTGTAACAATGTTATGTGGTTATGCATTTTCACTTAAAAAATGAAGAGGTAAAGAGTTTGTCTGAGGTCTATTCATGTCATTACTTGTTTTACCTGAAGTTGCATTACTATTTGGACAATTTAAAGTAGTTGCAACTATTGATAATAAGACTGAAATCTTAAATAGTTTTATTGGTGCAATTTCTATGATAGCTCTTCCATTTGTTGCTTCAATTTTCAACGCTTTAATGTTTAGAAATGCTTTTGAAGCAATTCCAGGAAGAATTAAAGAAGTTGCTATGGTTGATGGTTGTGTTGGTGGTAAGTATTTGTTTAAAATAGCTATACCAATGGTTCAACCTACTACATTAACAATTATTATTCTTACAACTCTTGCATCTTGAAACTCATACTTATGACCATCATTATTATTTGCTTCTAAGAGATATGAAATTATGTCAGTTTGATTGTTCAATGTTGGTCGTGTTGAACTTGATGGTACAACTAAAGTTCTTCAAAGTGTTAAAATGGCTGGTGCTGTGCTTGTTATTCTTCCTATGTTTATCTTCTACTTCTTATTTAGAAGAAGAATTATGAATGCAATTTCAAGACAAGGTAGTGCAATTAAAGGTTAGGGGAGCGTAAGATGAAAAAAGTAAACATAAGATCAAAAACAATTTGTTGAGCTTTTTTAGGTATCATAGCAATAGGCATATTAATTTACTCTTCAATTGTGGTTCATAATTCATTGAAAATTTTAGAACTTGCAAAATGAAGTGACCTTAATCCACTATATTTAGATAATGCTAATTATCAAATGTCGTATGCTATTGCTGGAATTACGATTTCTATAATCGTTGTATTTATAAGTTCATTTGTAACTTATGCAGGAATAAAAAGCTGAAATTATAAAGCAGTTTTATAGGAGATTTATGAAAAACAAACTTAAAATAACTTTACCATTAGCATTTAGTGCATCAATTCTTACTCCTCTTATTTCTGCTAGCTGTTTACATAAGCTTGATAATACATACCATGGAGCTAAACAATTAGTTGATGCTAATCCTATTCAAAAACTTGATGGCCGGAAGATTATTAATGATAGAGTTTTAGAACTTAGAAAATTAGCCAGAGAAAGTCAAAAAGAATCAGATAGACTGAAGCAACTATATTTAGAAAAGAAAACAATAGCTGATCATCTTGCTAATTTAACTAATGCTAATAATGCTGAATATAAGTCATTTGATCATATTAGTAAGAAAAGATTAGCTGAAATTAATGAAGCATGAAAATTCATAGAAGAAAAAGCTAATGAAATTCAAAAATTAAATGCTTGAGTTGCAAAAAACAAAGAATATGCCCTTGAATTAACTCAAATGAGTGATATAAGTGATGACTTTAGTTACTACCTTTTAAGTAATTTAAAAGCTCAAAAACAGTCTCTTATTTCAAAAAATAAGTCAGAAATTAGTGCAATTGAATCTCAAATTTCTGCCTCACAATCTGACTTACAAAAATTAGCTGATCATAATGCTAAAATTGCTAAATTACAAAGTGAAATTGATTCGCTTAATAAATTAATTCAAGAAAAAAGAAATGAAGTTACAACATCTATTGATTCTATAAAAGATGCACCAGAAGGATCAGAATCTACTGATTGAGAAAAATGAATAGAAGAGTTAAGAAGTTACAAGATAAACATCTTAACTAAACAAATGAATGAATTGAAGTACATCATTAGTCAAAATGAATCTAAAATTAGTAACTTAAAAAACAAAATATCTGAATCTAAATTAGATATTAATGCAAATGATGAACATATTTCTAAACTTAATAAATTAATAGAAACATACAACTTAGAGATTCAAAATTTATCTAATTCTAGTGATCCCGAAGCTAATAAAGACGAAATTGAAAAAATCAAAGGTTATATAACTTCAGTTCAAAACTACATTAAGATTATCCAAGACATTAATGAAGCTAATAAAAAGACATATGGCGAAACTATTGATAACAGTTCTGAAATCAATAGCAAGATTGATAACTTATCAAAAGAAGCTGATAAATTAGAAAAAGAAATCATTGAACTTGAAGCTAAGCAAAATCAAATTCCAGAAATAGCCGAAAGAAGAATTAAAATTAAATCCATTTTAAGAAAAATTTCATATTCAGATCCAAGTTATGAAATGATTTCTCATTCAAATGAAGCTGAAATTCAAAAAGAAATTAAAGAATATGAACAATTATTGGCAAAATATCAAGAATGACATAATAAATTAAAAGCTCAAAATGAAAAAGAGTCAGTTTTAAAAGAAGTTGAAGAACACATTAAGAAAATTCAAAAAGCAATAGAAGATACAAAAACAGAAAATTCTTATGAATTTAAAACTTTAACTGCTGAAGAAAAAGAAAAATTACTTTCTGAAGTTAAAAACATAAAAAAAGAGATCAATGAAATTAGTAAAAATAATGGCATAGATCCTGAAAATATCATTGTTAAAACATATTTACATGAATCTCTTGTAGAAAAAATGTTTATGTATCCAGTTTACATGATCAGACTTCTTGAAGAAAAAAATACAGAATTACAAAAAACTCTTAACAACCGTGATTATAGTTTAATTACAAACATTAAAGAGCTTGAAAATAATAAATTAGCTAAAGAAAAAGAATTAAAATCAGTTTCTGCAGATTTAGATTCTATTAAAGCTAAAGCTGACCAATCTCAAGATATTATTAATAAAGCAAATGAATCATTAAATGAAATTAAACAAAAAAATGAAAATCTTGATAAAGAGATTGCTGAAATTGATGAAATTAAGAAAATAGTTGATAAATATGATGTTTCTTCTTTATCTCCTGAAAAACTTGAAGAAATTAAAAAAATAAACTTGCTTAATTCAATTGACTATTCTCCATTTGCTTCCTTAATTGAAAGAGAAAGCAAAAATATCAAAAACAATGAAACAAGAATGGAAGAAGTTAACAAGTTAATTGATCAAAATAATGGAAAAACTAAGGCAGCAGAAGATAAGATTGCAAATTGAATTCATTATATTTCATCAAATGAATATGTTCAAGCTTACAAAAAATATAAAGAGCTACACAATTCATACTTAAAATTAGAAGAGTTGCAAAAAATTCAACAACGCAAAGATGATTTAGCAGAATTTGAAAATGAAATTCAAATAATTGATTCTTCATTAAGAGATGAATTAAGTACTAAAGCACAAGAGTATAAAAAAATTCTTACACAACTTGAACAAGCAAAAAGTGCTTTAACACCTGAACAAAAAACTCTTGATGACTTAAATTCTGCTATTAAGGCTAAAATTGAACAGAAAAAGCAAAAACATGCTGAATTTATAGCAACAACTGAAAAAATTAATCAATTAATTTCTAACAAAGAATCATTAAATGATGAAGAAGTTAAAAAGTTACTTCCTGATAATTATGTTGTTAATGTTGAAGACGATGAAAAAATTCAGAATGTAATTTTAGAAATTCATAGAGAAAGACATAAACTTTTTGAAGCTGATGTTCAATCATTAGATCAAGAAATTACAAAAAATCAAGCATCTTTCAATGAAAAAACAAAACAAGTTGAAGATATTAAAAATTCAATTGCTAAATTTGAAAAAGAAATTGAATCAACTCCAGTAGAAGTTAAAAGTCGTTATTCTTTCATTAAAGAAATTTTAAATCCTCTTTTTGAGGACAGACAAATAAATATTAACTATTACTACAAGGAACTAGCTAAAGATTTAGGAATTGAAATTAATGAAATTGAAAAACTTGAATTATTAGAAAGAAATAAAGAGCTAAATAAACAAATTAATGAAAAATTACAAAAAGATATTAGTGATTTAAATATATTAATTGATAAATTAGCTAACGAAGTTGCTAGTGAATTTGTTTCTATACATTTAATTGATAAATTCAACCAACAAAGAGATAAAGTTGCTAAACTTACTGACGAAATCAGTAAAAATCAAGGAAACCAAGAGTTAGTTAAAAAATTAACTGCTGAATTAGAAAAAGAAAAGAAAAATTATGAAGATTCAAAAATCGAATTAATTAAAGGATTTTCTGATTCTGATATGGTTAAAACTTTTGGATCATATGTTGAAGGTGTTATCGAGAATATTGAAATAACAAAAGAAAGCGATAAAAATACACTTACAAATTTAGCAGAAGAAAATCAAAAATTAAAACATGAAATTGAAAAGATTCAAAAAGAAATAAGCGCAGAACAAAAAAGAATTCAAAAACTTCAAGAAAACCAAGCTGAAATTTATAAAATCAAATATATTGTTCATATGAATGAAATTGAATCTGCTAAGAAAATCTCTGAAATTGTTTCGAAATACAAAGATGTAGATTTGGTAACTTCAAAAGCTTTAGAAAGCAAAAAAGAAGAAGAATTTCATAAAGAAACATTAGTTGATATTCAAAAAGAAGCTGATGAACTTAAGAAAAAATCAGAAGAAAAACAAGTTGAAGCAGACAATTTTAATAAAAGAGCTGAAAATATATTATCAGTTGCCGATAAATTGCATTATGAAATTTCACATGCAAAATACTACACATATTATTCAGACTTCACTGAACTTCAAATTTCATTTAAAAACTTAAGTCTTTTAGCTACTGAAAAAATTAATGCAGACGATTTAAGAAGTATTTTATATAGTTACTATGATGGAACTCCATTCCTAACATATTTATTACAAATTGAAGATAAGTTCATCAAGGAAAACTCATTGTTCTCATCTAACTTGGGTGAAATTATTGCTGTAAAGAACATTTACAACAAAATTGATAACTACTATTTGGATACTTTAAAAACTTATTTAAATAAATTAGAAGATAAGAGTTTTAATTCAGTTTACAAAAACACACTTAAATTTTTAAAAGATAATAGCGTTAAAGTAAACGGTAAAAACTTTAAAAAGTTTGGATTCCTTAAAGGATATCAATCAGCACTTCCTATTTTATCATTCTTACAAAACAAGGAAACATCATATTCAATTTATATTAAAAATCCACCATTGTTTAATGAAAAAATAGTACCTGGTAGTGATAAATGAAAAGAATATATCAATGACCCTGTTGCATTCATTAATAATAATAGTAACTTATTTGCTGATTTAAGCAAAATTGAAGATTTAACACATAAAGAATCTTATGAAGAATATATTAATGAAATGAAAGATTATGGCGCTTCATTACCACAAGTTGCTCATTTAGTACAAACTTTATTATTCTTAACTTCAGAAAAAAGACCTATTTACTTATCAGCTCGTTATGTACAAGTTGAAGAGAATAAATATGAAATCAGATTCTATCTTGAAGTATTAAAAGAAAATGCAGATCCAAATAAATTAGAAAGTTATGATGTATATGATATTTTTGGAAACCTAAATATTAATGATAAAAATGCAAAAGTACTATCTTCACCACTTAGTTATAGTGAAATTAGTAAAATTTCATCTTTACCAGCATCATTTAATAACTTAGAAAACATTACTAATTACAAAGATATTGATAATCATGCTTCACTTAATGAAATTAGAAGCTTTATAGACAAAATTAATAAAGGAAGCAAATTGCTTATGCTTGAGAGAGACATGATCAAAGAAATAAATTAAAATAAAGGAAAGATATGAAAAAAAATAAACTACTACTATCATTAGCACCAGTTTCTGTTTTTTCTATAGCAAGCATTGCTGTTTCATGTAAAAATGATAACCAAAAACCAGAAAATGGAACTTCTAATGAAGAAGCTAAACCATCTACACCAGATACTCCTGCTCCTGTAGATCCAAGTACTCCTAAAACAGACGATAATTCAGGAACTCAATCAACTCCTACTCCTGAGGAAGATAATAATCAATCAAAATCATCCGTGATGAACTATTATTCTTTATTAAAAGATAAAAAAGTTAATGAATTTACTCAAAAAGTTAGTGAATATATAAATTATTTAGAATTCTATTACGGTTTACAAAATTATGTAGATAATTTCTATTTATTAGATGATTCTCCTTCAAATACTTACTCAAAAGGTAAAGATGCACAAGGTAAAGAAATAGAATTAACTGAAAGCGAAAAAAAATACATTCCTTATCTTATTGAAATAAAAGATTCATTAAAAATGGCTAAATCTCTTTCTAAAGATTCTAATAATGCAGCATATATAAACGCTGTTTTCAACGATTTCTCTAATAAAGTTATTACAAAATTAAAATCAATAGTAGATTTTAATACATCAGTACTAGCTGAATTAGAAAAATTAAATGATGACACTGAATTATCATTAAATGAAGAACAAAAACAAAAACTTGAAGAAAAGATAATTTCAGCAATTGATGAAAATAAAGGCAAATCATTATTAGATAAGTATGTTAGCATTCAAAATGTTATAAACGAATATCTTTTTGAACAATTATATCCTAAACAATATGAAAGATTAATGGCAATAAGTCATTTAACCGATGATGAGAAAGCAATGTATGATGAAAAAATAAATGCAATTTGAGATAGAGTACAAAGTCTTGAAGGTTTTGATTATTCTAAATATGGTCATTTTGGTTTATATAAATCAGCAATGCAAGAAATTGAAAAACTTATTGAAAAAGCTATGGTAATTCCAATTTCTAAAACATTACATGACATAATGTGAAAAAATAAATTTGATAATTTAGCTAAAAAAGTTTGATCTAATAAAAACTTTACATCTGAAGATCGTAACGATTTGTTGCGCCTAATAGATGAAGAGTATTTTAAAGCCATTAAAAACGGAAATTTAGAAAAAACTTATAATTATATTAATAAATTAATTGAAGATCAAATTAAATCAAAAGAATCTTCTGATGATAATTCATCTGCTGGTGGAACTTCAAGTGGAACAGAAACAATTAAACAAGATCAACCTGGTAATAGTGATTCTACAGCTAATAAAAAACTTGAAGAAGCTAAATTAGAATATGAAAATTTATCAAGGAAATTTAAAGAAGAGGCTGAAAAATTAGAACCTAAATTATCTAAAAATGGAGAACTTAAAACAGAATTTTTAAAATATAAAGCTGAGGCTGAAAGACATATTGATAACATTTCTTCTCAAAATAATGATCCAATAGAGAAATATCAACTAGTTAATGAGGGTATTAAAAAAGGTTTAGAAGAATTGAAAAAAAATTGAAGCTAAATTAAATGAGCCTATGACATCTGATATGAATAGTGAAAGTTCAAGCACTTCATCTTCTAGTACATCAGAAGAAGGAACTCCAAGCTCAGATTCATCAACAACCTCAGAAGGATCTTCCGAATCTGAAAATTCTGTTGATAGTGGTTCGCAACCTTCAACTGTAACAAGTCCAAGTTCACCATCTGGAACAACAGAAGAACAACCTGCTCCTTAGTATTTAAATTCCAGACTATTAAGGCAAAAAATTAATATAAAACTTATTTTTAAAATATACATATATTTATATTATTTAAATCATGATTAAAAAACACATAGCCAATTTATAGGTTTATGCGTTTTTTTATTTTATTCATCTATCAAGTAAGCAAAAATTATGCGAACAAAAAAGACACATTTATTGTGTCTCTTTTATATCTTTTTTATAGAGTTTTTAGTAAATTCACTTGAAAACGAAATTAATGTTTATTTGTTATTTAATTAACATTTTATTAATAACAACAGATTTATTTTTATTTATTTTTAACTGGTTTAGTATATGAATTTTGAACAGAACCTGAATTTAATGAAAATTCTAGTTTTGTTGTTATGCCTCATTTATTCCTAATATGTATTGGGTATTCCCCTGCATCATCACGTATTAATACTTGATCGATTGTATATTTTTTATCGCCTTTTTCATTAGTTAAATCTACAACACATTCGATATGATTGTCTTCCTGATTCTCGGTGTCAGTTTGTTTATATATGAAGTAAGTCGAATTAGAAGGGTTTTGTTCACTACTATAAGGAATTCTAAAATATTCTTCATTTGTTAGTGAATTTTTAAATATAATTTCGCAAACTTTTGAATTATCAATAACGCGTTTAAGTTGTAATTCCCCAATAGGAGCTTCATGAACATTAAAAATAACTTTTTTTGTGTTTTCGTTAACCACTCATTCTAATCTCTTAATTCATTTTGATCAAATTATTCCAGCTTTTAGCTTTTCGGCTTCTTTTTCAAGTATTTTAATTATTTCATCAATTTTATATATTTCACTTGGATGATTAATCTTTCTTACTTCACTTATTCTAGTCTGTTTACTACCAGGTGAAGTATAGTCATTGTTTTGTATTTTTGTCTCTGCTTCTTTTTTTCTAAATTCTAGTTCAGCTCATTTATCATCATCTTTTGCTTGTTCAAAAATTGATTCAATTTCACTTAATTGTTCAACACTGTTAATTAGATCAATTCTTCCTTTATATTGATCTTTTTTATCTTGTCCTAAGAATTGAAGTTCTTGAATTTGATTCTTACCATTATCTTTTGCTTGTTTTATTCTTGCTTGAATGTCAGCTTGTTTTGCTCTTTCGACAATTTGATGTAATTCGTTTTCGTTACTTATTCTATCAATCTCACTCTCAAATTGATTTTTCATTTCTGACTCAAGATAAACAAGTTCCTTAATTTGTCTTTTAGCATCATTTTTAACTTTTCAAAGCTGAGCTTCTCGTTTAGCATCTTGTAATATTTGTGATACATTATTTATGTTATCTGGTTCGACTATACTTGCAACATTATTTTTAATCTCTTGTCTTCTTGTTTCAGGTATATCGATTAGTTGATCAATATTTAATATTGCTTGCTCTTTTTTATCTTTTAATTCTTTGTATTGTTCATTTTTAGCTTTAGCATCTTGCAATATTTGTGAAATATTGCCAATTTGTTCTGGTGTTGTGATATTTGTAATTTGATCTTTATATTGGTTTTGAATTTCTTGAGGTAATTCATTCAATTCATTAATATCTTGTGTTGCTTTTACTTTATTTGTATTAAGTTCTTGATATTGTTCTTCTCTAGCTTTTGCACTTTGCACAATTTCATCAATTCTAGCTGAATCATCTGGATTATCGATTGCTTCAATTTGTTGTTCGTAATTAGCGCGTTCATTAGATGGCAGTTTAGATAATGAGTTTAGTTCATTTTTCTTGGTTGTTTTATTTTGTTTTAGTTCTTTGTACTGTTCATTTTTAGTTTTAGCATTTTCTAATATTGTTTCAATTTGAGTAGAATTTTTAGGATTATTAACTGCTTCAATTTGCTGTATGAATTCATTTTGAAGTGGTTCTGGTAAATCTGTCAATGTACTTACTTCAGCTTTTTTATTAATTTTTTTTACATTTAATTGTTCTTGTGTTACTGTTTGATCACTTTGTTGATCACTTTGTTGGTTACTTGTTTGTGAACTGTCATCAGAATTAGTTTCATTTAATCTTTTAGAATCCTCTTGTTTTGCATCTTCAACAATTTCATTAATCTTTTCATATTCATTTGGATTATTAATGGATTCAATTTTTGATTTATATTCATCTTTTTCAGTTTGAGATATTTTTGTTAAGTTTTCAATAACAGCGAATGCATGATTTTTTTCGTTTCTTAAATCTGTTTCATTTTTCTTTGTTTCAAATGATTTTTCTTTTTCCTTTGGTTTTGCTGCAAACACCAAAGATGCTACCACTGCTGAAATGGCTGAACTAATTGTTAATATGCTTGCAATCACCACTAACTTCTTACGCTTATTTTTTTTCATGAGTTCCTCTTATTTTTATAAAGTTATGACTGCATTCATTATATATATATATATATATATATATATGAGAAGCAATGGGGAAAAAATGTGCAAATTAAAGAAAGCAAAAGAAGTTTTTCGAATTATAAATTTATGTAACTTTCTAGTTAATCAATTTTTTGTATTAAAAAAGACACATTTATTGTGTCTAATTTTATGTCTATTTTGTAAAGCTTTGGGGGAAAATTAATTTTCAACAAAAGATGTGTTAAATGATCCTTTAACTTCTTCAACTGGCTTAATTGCAACCCATGCTTTTGGATCAATTAATTTTATATCATCAATTAAATCTTTTGATTCAAGATATAAAAGTGTTGTTGAAATAATTTTAATGTCAGAGTCTAAATAACCGCTTCTTGCTGTATAAATTGTGTATGAGTGTCAATATTTAATATCTTTAAGATATTGAAGTATATCTTCAGGATTTTTGCATGATATTTCAAGAGTAACTTTTTTGTATTTTGGATAAAGAATTCCAAGAAGAACATTATTAATAATTATGTATAGAATTGTAGAAAATTCTCTTAATCCAAAAACAGTTCTTGGTGAAATATATCTTTCGGTAAATTGTTGTTGTGTAATATTATTTGTAGCATCTAAAACTAATTTACCAGTCATTTTTGTTTCTTCAGAATTGATTGTTAAGTAATCTTGTCTAACAAGTGATAAATCAATAGCTTCAGAATGTGGAGCTGCTATACCAAAAACTAATAGAAATAATGACGTTGAGCATAAACTAACCATAAGCATAACTGCAGCTACATTTTTTTGCTTTTTAGTTGAAAAATAGTAAGCAATTATATCTGTGCCACCTGTTGATCCTCCATTTTTTCAAGCAATAGCAACAGGAATACCAACGCAGATTGATCCAAGAACACCATTAATTAAAATTGGTCAACCTGTTGAATTTTCAAGAAATATAGAGGTAGTTGAGCCATCTTCATTTTTAAAGTTTATAACAATATTTTTATATCAACCAGAAGCTATATTTGTGTATTGTAATATAAAATTCTTTACTTCTGGAATTGTGTAAATAATATTACTTATAATTTGGAAGGACATGAATGCAACAGTCAGCAATATGAAACTCCGTTTAACCTTAAATCCAAAACCAAGCAATAGTGGTATATTTATTCCAACATAAAGCAAAGCAAAGTATGGATCTAATTGAACTCCTCTACTTTTAGCTATTAAGATAGCCAACATTGGGAATCCAGATAAACCGCTCGGGATAGTGTCACCACGATTTAGAAATGCAAGAACTCCAAAATTAAAAATCATAGCAGCTATAAAAATTAAAATAATTCTTTTACAGTATAAGCGAATTTGTCTTTTCTTCACTTGTTTATTATTTTTATGTAAAGAATTATTGTCATAAGCATATCTTGCCATTTTTAATTTTTTATAATTATCACTTCCAAAGTATGTTTTGTATTCTATATCATCTTTATTTTTGTCAAAGTCTTGAAGTTTTTGTAAATTTTCTTTATGTTTTTGTTCTAACTCTTTTTTTCTTTTTGTTAATTTGGTTTCAAGAAAATTTTTGGTCAGTTTGTTATTTGAAACATTACTCATAATGAGTAATATTATATTAATTAATATATTAATTAAAAATAAATAATTTAAAAGTATTAATAATAATTAATATAAAATAGAGACATGGGATTTTTTAATTATTTAAAAGATAAGCTTTTTGGTTGAAAAAAGAAATCAAGTGATGAAAAAGTTGCATTAAAAGAAGCACAATTAGATAAACAAACTGAAGAAGAATTAATTAAATCAAAAAAATTAGAAAAATACCAAGCAGGTTTAGATAAATCAAGCTCGCTCGGTCTTAAAATTCTTGATTTACAAAATAAGCATAAACAAATTAATGAAGACTATTTTGATGAATTAGAAGAAATTTTAATCATGTCAGACATTAGTGCAAAATTAGTTTATGCAATAATATCGCATATTAAAAATGAAGTTAGATTACGTGATTTAAGTGACACTAAGGATATTGGTGAATTAATAGCTGACCAAATGTTTGTTATTTACACAAATAATAGTGTTGTTGATACTACACTTAATGTACAAGACAATAGATTAAATATAATAATTTTCATTGGTGTAAACGGCTCTGGAAAGACAACAAGTATTGCTAAATTGGCCTATAAATATATAAAAGAAGGAAAAAAAGTTTTAATTGCTGCTGCTGATACATTTAGAGCAGGAGCTGTTGATCAATTAGGAATTTGGGCACAGAGAGTTGGTGCAGAAATTGTTAAACCAGTAAAAGAAGGTGTGGATCCAGCTAGTGTTGTTTATAGTGCACTTGAAAAAGCAAAAAATGAAAATTATGATTTGCTTTTAATTGATACTGCAGGGCGACTTCAAAACAAAATTAACTTGATGAAAGAACTTGAAAAAATGTATGGTATTATTGCCAAATTCCAAGAAGATGCTCCACATGAATGTTTGTTAGTTCTTGATGCAACTACTGGACAAAATGGAATTAGTCAGGCAAAAGCATTTAGTGAAGTAGCAAAACCAACAGGAATTATTTTGACCAAAATGGATGGAACTTCAAAAGGTGGAATTGTATTATCAATAAAAGATGAATTTGACTTAAATGTTAAATTTATAGGCTTGGGTGAAAAATTAGATGATTTACAAGAATTTGATCTTGACAATTTTATTTATGAAATGACAAAGGATTTAATTGACAAGGATGAAGAAACAAATTAACGATATTAGAAACATTGAATATTGATGTCATCTTTTTGAAAAATATGAAGGTTTATTAACTCAAACTCAGAGACAGGCTTTTAAACTTTATTTTTATGAAGATCTTTCATATGCTGAGGTTGCTCAAATAACAGCAACCACTAGGTCAGCTGCTTATGATAGTGTAAATAAAGCCATGAAAAAGTTAGAAAAAATAGCAAACAGCACCACTGATTAACTAATTTTCAAACTTATTATTAATAAAAAATCATTTTTCTTATAAAATATATAAATATTTAAATATTTTATTAATCTAGATTAATTTATATGGAGGTTCTTATGCCAAGAGATGGATTTACATTTGCTTGTACAGAATGCAAGATGGAAAACTACATTAGCAAAAAAAATAAGAAAAATACACCTGAAAAGGTTGAACTAAAAAAATATTGCCCAAAATGTAATGCAAGCAAAGTTCACAAGGAAAAGAAATAATATTAATAAGCAAGTATGCTTATTTTTTATCATTTTTTTAAACTTTGTACTTTAGTATAATTTTTAAATATAACTTATATAAGGAGCTATTAAAACATGAAAAAACTTAATAAATTATTTTTATTATCAACTCCAGCTATTTTTCTAACACCTTTAGTTGCTTTATCTTGCGCTAAAGAAGAAAAACCAGCTGTACAAGATGAATCAAAAACCACTACACAGAATGAATCAAAACCAGCAGGTCAAGATAATCAAAAGCCTGGTACACAAGACGAATCAAAACCAGCAGGCCACAAAACTGTTTATGAAACAAGAATAAAAACAGTAAATAGTGATAATTATGCAAATTCTGTTACAACACTTAAAAAATCAATGGAAAAAATTTCAAAATCAAACAAATATAAAGATAATAAGATTGTTACAGAAGTAAAAGGATATGTAGATATTTTAAACAATGAAGCAACTGAAGCAAATATATCTGCAGCCAATATTTCTATTGAAAAATTAGGTAACTTATTAATTGAAGAAGCTAAAAAAGATGAAAACTATAAAGATAAAATTTCTCCTGATAGTGAAGTTTTATTAGGAATGAAAAACAAGTTTTCATCCGGCGATAAATTTATAGCTTTATATAGTGATGGTTTTGGTCGTAGTATAGGTAGAATAATACTTTTATCAGATGAATTTAAAGAATTTTTCAATGCTTTAAAGAAAATATTCGACTTTGTAACTGCTGAACCAAATGAATATGGCGGTCAAGTAAGTCAACACGCTCATGGAGCAACAGCAAAAATGACTGGTGACAAGTATTCAATTACATTTATGGTTGGTATTAAACTTGGACTAGATGATAGCATTAAAGATATACCATTATTTTCTGAAAACACAATAATAGAAATATCAATAGCTTAATAAAAAACAAACAAAAAACTATTACAAAAAAAGTTAACACTTATGTATAAAGCATGTTAACTTTTTTTCTATTTTTAAAAATGTTTGTTCTTACTTTTTATATTTTGATGATAGATTATTTTTATATTGATCTAATACGTTGTATAAACTGTACTCATTAAGAATATTCACAGCATTTATATCTAGTTCAATTAATAAATCATTAATAGAATAAGGAAGTTTAACATCTTTGTTCAATACAGCTAATTTTTTACAAAAGAATGCTGATTCTTTGTCATTTATTAAATATTCTCTTGTTTTTCCTTTTACATCTATTAAACAGTCGTATATGTTTTCTAATGTTTCATATTCTTTTAATAATGCTATTGCTCTTTTTTCGCCTATTCCTTGGACACCTTTTAAGTTATCAGAAGAGTCACCAGCTAGGCCTTTATAGTCTGGAATTTGTTCGGGTTTGATACCATATAATAATTTGAAATTTAAAATTGTAATGAGATCATATGTACTAAATTTATTTGCATCCTTTATAGTTGATATAATTGAATTATTTTCATTTACAAGTTGCAATAAATCTTTGTCTTTTGAATAAATATAATTGTGAAATTGATCATTTTTTGTAGCTATTGTAGCTATTAAATCATCAGCTTCATCTCCTTCTTTTTCAGCTCATTTTATATTCATTGATGTAAGGACTTCTTTTACTAATTTGAATTGTTCGAAAATAATTTCTGGCGCCTTTGTTCTTCCTGTTTTATAGTTTTCATAAATTTCATGTCTCTTAGTTTTGCCTTTTGCATCAAATGCTATAAACAAGTGGCTTGGTTCTATATATTTAATTAACTTGAATAATGTGTTGAAAAAAACATGAACACCATTTGTACTAATACCATTTTTAGCCTTTAAAACACTTTCTGGTTTGTAGGGATTATAAGAAGCATAGAATGATTGGAATAGTAAAAAATTACCATCAACAATTAACATTTTTTTACCATTATTTTGCATTTTAATCAACTCCTTTTCAAGATATTAGTCGCATTGTTTTTTTATTTGATTCAACTTCAATTTCTATAATTTTGCCAACTTTAAGAAGAACATTTGTAGATGCTACTTTTTTATTAATAAAGAAAGCATGAGATTTTGAACTATCTCTTAATTCGATTAATGTATATTCTTTTGAATTAAATTCTCTTATTTTTATTATTTCTGTAACTGCTTTGAATATACCATTGTTTTTTTCAATTTTATTAAGATTCATTTTATATTTTTTTTCATATTCAACTGTTTTAAAGGCATTATATACATCACCAAGTAATAATTTTTCATTTTTATTTTCTTGTTCTATATCATATTTTATTTCAGAAATTATATTTGAAGCAGCATTTTCATATCCTTCAAAATCAAGTTCTTGTTTAATGTCATTGTATGTTTTATTACTTTTTGAAAGTAAAATATATTCATTTTCAAAAAACTCATTTATAGATTTAATTTGATTTTGAAAACCAAAGTCTCTAAATACACTAGCTTCTATAAGAAGATTTATTGTTGAATTTTTTAAGCCAGCAAACCTTAGTCTTAATAAAATTTCATAAATTGATAATCCTTTAAATGAACCATTATGTTCAATATCTTGAAGAATTTTTCTAGCGCCTTCAGTGCCAAATCCTTTAATTAAATTAAAAGGTAAATAGATATCTCCATCGTCAATTATCGCTTCATTGGTAAAATGAGTTATATTAGGAGAAAAAACACTAAAATTTAAGCTTCTAAGTTCATTAACATATAGAGATATTTTATTTTGGTCTCCATATGAATTTGAAATAAGGGCACTATAGTAAACTTGTGGATATCTAGCTTTGTAATAAGCCATTTTCATAGTTAAATAAGCATATGAAACTGCATGTGATTTATTAAAACCATATTGAGCAAATTTTTCTATCTTTTCATATATTTGGCTTAATGTTTTTTCAGAATAGTTATTCTTTATTCCACCATCAAAAAATGATTTTTTATATTTTAATAAATCATCTTCTTTCTTTTTACTAATAGCCCTTCTAAATAGGTCTGCTTGTGAAAATGACATACCTGCAACTGATTGAACAATTTGCATTATTTGCTCTTGATAAATAATAATCCCATGAGTTGGGGAAACTATTTTGTCATAATCAGGGTGAATTTTTTCTATTAATGAATTATTTTTTCTATGCTTAGAGTAATCTAAAATATAATCTTTTGGTCCTGGTCTATAAAGAGAAATAATTGCAAATAAATCTTCAAATGAATCTAATCCAACTTGTTTAATGGTTCTTTTCATTCCTGCAGATTCAAGTTGAAATAAGCCTTCAGTATAACCTTTATTTAGAAGATTAATAGCCATTGGATCTTGTAATTCTAGTGGGTTTTCAGTCACTAAATCATCAAATAAAGAAATTCCATATAGTCTTTTTTCTATGTTTTTTATTTCAGTTAAGGTTTTAAGGCCTAATAGATCAACTTTTAAAAGACCAAATTCTTCTAAATATTCCATTGGTATTTGTACTTGTAAAAAACCAGAGCTATTTTCAAAAACAGGTACATATTCAGATAAATCCTTATCAGATATAATTATTCCTGCAGCATGGATACCATATTGTCTAGGCAAACCTTGTATTTTTGATGAATGTTCCAATAAAATTGGAAAATTTGTCATTTCTCTTTGGAAAGATAAATTATTTTTATATTCAAGTTCTACTGTTGGATAGTTTATAAAAGTATTAATTGATTTGTTTATTCTATTAATATCTTTTATATCAATTTTTAATTCTCTTCCGGCATCTCTTATTGATTGTTTGATGCCCATAGTTTGAAATGTAGATATAACAGCTGTTCTTTCTTTTCCATATTTATTTTGTAAATATTGAAAAATTTCATCTCTTCTATCATCCTGAATATCAATATCTATATCTGGTCAACTAACTTTTTCAATATTTAAAAATCTTTCAAATAATAAGCCATATCTTAGTGGATTAATTTTAGTTATTCCAAGTAAATAACTCACAAGTGAACCAGAAGCGCTTCCTCTACCAGGGCCAATTGAAATGTTTTTTTCGTTAGCAAATTCAACTAAATCAGCAATTATTAAGAAATAATTAACAAAACCTAACTCACTAATAATTGAAATTTCTTTTTCAAGACGTTCTATAATGATACTTTTGTAAGGCGATAGTTCTTTTCTATGTTTTGTGATTCCTTTTTGAATTTTTTCATTAAATAATTTTTGATTCTCTTTTGTTGAATTACAAAAATTAGGCAAATGAAGTTCCTTTTTAGGAAAAATTACATTGCACTCATCAACAATTTTATTTATTCTATCAATTATTATTTGATCAATTTGATAATTATCAAAGTAATTTAAAAAATATTTTGATAAAGCATTATTTCCAGTGCTTTGAAGTAAATTCAATGTCTTATTATCTGCTTTGTTAAATAATTTATTTTCTTTTATAAAGATTGAATTTGGAATCGAAGGATCAGTCGACGAAACAAAATAATCACAAAAATCAGCTAAATAGTTATTTTTTTCTTTTGCATATAGGCCAGAAATTGGATGATCTAAGACAAAAACATCGCTAATTTTAATATCATCCAATGTTAAATTTTGAATTGATTTTTTCCTAATTAATTTGTTAATTTTTATAAAGCCGTCATAATTTTTTGCAAGCAAAATAAAGCGATATTTATCAACATCTAAATCAACTCCAATTATTGGTTTAATATCATGAATTTTACATTGCTCTAGAAATTCTCCTAAAGCAAACATGTTGTTATGGTCCGTGAGAGCAACAGCTCTTCTGTTATTTTCTTTAGATAAAGAGACTAAATCTTGAATTCTAATTAATGAGTCCAAAAATGAATATTCAGTAGTATTATATAGATCAACGAAATTTTTCATGTTTTTATTATAAATAATAAAAAGCATATTAATAATAACTTTAAAAATATATTAAAATTTATAAATTATGAATATGAATAAAAAATACGAAGCAATTGTCATAGGAGCAGGACACGCTGGATTAGAAGCGGCTTTTGCACTATCAAAAAAAGGACACAAAACTTTATTAATTACTTTTAATGCAAAAAGACTAGGTATGATGCCATGTAATCCATCTATTGGGGGGCCAGCTAAAGGAATAATAACTAGAGAAATCGATGCTCTTGGTGGCATGCAAGGATTATGAGCCGATTTAGCAACAATTCAATTAAAGATGCTAAATTTATCTAAAGGACCTGCAGTTAGAGCTCTTAGGGCACAAATTGATAAGGAAAAATATTCAGAATTGATATCTGAGTATGTTGAAAATCAAGAAAATCTTGATTTACTAGAAAGTGTTGCTGAGGAGATAATAGTTGACGAAAATAACTTTTTTAAAGGTATTCTAATTCAAGGGGGTGCAGTAATAGAGGCTTCTGTTTGCGTTATAACAACAGGAACATACATGAATTCTAGAATATTGCGTGGCAATGAAATTAAAACAAGTGGCCCGGATAATGAATTAACAACTCCTTTAATTAGTGAATCTTTAGCTAAATTAGGTTTTAGTCTGCAAAGATTAAAAACTGGCACACCACCAAGAATTTATGCTGACAGTGTTGATTATTCAAAAGTTCAAGAAGAAGTTCTCGAAGATATAAATTTATCATTTTCAAATAGATCTAATATTTCTGTTCCAAAACAGATTGCATGTTATTTGACATATACTAGTCCTTTAACTCATGAAATAATTAGAAAAAATATTAGTCGTTCAGCCATGTATTCTGGATTAATTGAAGGAATCGGCCCAAGATATTGCCCATCTGTTGAAGATAAAATTGTTAAATTTCCTGATAGAGAAAGACATCAAATTTTCCTTGAACCTGAAACTGCTGATGGGGAAATAATTTATGTTAATGGTCTTTCGACATCTATGCCTGAAGATGTGCAAGCATTGATGGTTAAATCAGTACCGGGACTTGAAAATGCAAAAGTCCAAAAATGAGGTTATGCAATTGAATATGATGCAATTGACCCAATGCAATTAAAACCTTCATTAGAAACAAGGTTAATAAATGGATTATTTACCGCCGGCCAAATAAATGGAACAAGTGGATATGAAGAAGCTGCAGGACAAGGTCTTATTGCTGGAATAAATGCCGCTCTTAAATTAGAAAACAAAGAACCTATTATTATTCTTAGAAATCATGGCTATATTGGAGTAATGATTGATGATTTAATTACTAAAGGAACTAAGGAACCTTATAGAATGTTAACATCAAGAGCCGAATATAGACTACTTTTAAGAAATGACAATGCTGATGAGAGATTAGCTGAATATGCCTATAAATCAGGTATGATTAGCAAAAATGAATATGATGATGTAATTGATAAATATGCTATGATTGATGAAAAAATTCAAGAGCTTTATACTCAGCATTTGTCTGGAAAAAGTGAATTAGCTAAAAAATATAACATTACTAATGGTTCTACTCTTTTAAATGTTTTATCACGTCCTGAAGTAGATCCAAATGATATATTGCCAGATTTTAAATATAAAGATGAAATTACAATAATGGTTCGCTTGCATGGATATATAGAAAAACAAAAAGCAGATGCAAAAAAAGCTATTAGACTTGAAAACTTTAAAATTCCAGAAGATATTGATTATTCAAAAGTTAATAATATTGCAACAGAAGCAAAACAAAAATTTGAAAAAATACGTCCTGCAACAATTGGACAAGCAAGCAGAATAAGTGGAATTAATCCAGCTGATATTCAAATGTTAATGTTTCATATTGATTCAAAAAGAAAAAAGGAAAATGATTAATTTTTAATACTATAAAATAGATATATTAAGAAAATAACATGACAAAAATTAAAATAATAGCTATTGGTTCTTTATCTCCAAAATTTAAATCTATTTTTGATGATTATGCAAAAAAAATTAAATTTTTTTGTGATTTTTCTATTACTGAAATTAAAGAAATAAGTGAAGAAAAAAATATAGATATAAAAATTAAAAAAGAGACTGCATTAATTCTTAATCATATAGATTCATCTCAGCAGGTAATATTGACTTCATTACGTGGTAATTTATATAATTCTTTTGAATTTGCAAATTTGCTAAACAAATTACAAAATAGGAACATTGTGATAATAATTGGTGGCTCAAATGGAGTTGATGAAAGTAAATTTAAAAATAGTATCAAAATCTCATTTTCTAATTTAACATTCCCACACCAATTATTTAGGGTTATGCTTGCAGAACAAATATATAGAGGTTATTCAATCTTGAATAATAACAAATATCATAAATAATTAAAGCAATAAAATATTATAGACTTTAGTCTATAATTTAATTATTTACAAAATTAATAAGAAAGGAGAATTATGGACAAAACTAAGTCGTTAAAGCAAGAACGAGCTGACAAATTATTTGGCCAAACTCCTATAAAGAAAGCTATTTGAATAGTAGCTATACCTAGCTTATTATCAGCAATGATGGTAGGTTTATACTCTTTTGTTGATCAAATATTTATTTTGCAATTTGTACCAAAGTATAGCAATGTTTTTGGGGCACCCGATAGTGAAATCGTTCAATATTTAAATATGTCTTTGCATGACGAAACAGAACTTTTTAAAAATTATTATAGTATGTTGAAAGATTATAATTTGGTTGCTGAAAGCTTAAAACAAACAAAATTGGCTGAAATAACGCCTAATAGCATAGTTTCCACTACATCAGCATCATTTGCATCTGTTATTATTTTTTCAAATTCTATAGTTTTTTTAATACCTGTTGGAGCATCAATTTACTATACAAAATGTATTGGAAAAAAACTTGAAAAAACTGGTAGAGATCTTTGAGCAACAATGTTTTGAACAACAGTAGTACTGTCACTATTAGCAACTACTATTTCGTTTACTTTTGTATGATCTGGGCTTGTGCGCAATTTGGCTGGCCTTACAGAAATTAATAAAGATATTGCACTAAAAGCTAATATAAATCTAGATCAATTGCAAGATTTTTACACTGCAGCAAATAAATTAAGTGTTAAGTGAGCAGAACAATATATTTATATTTATGCAGCAGGGACAATTATTCAAGGTTTAACACTTTATATGTCTTATTTTATACGTTCAGAAGGATATAACACTTATGTTATGGCTTGTGGTATAACTGCTAATGCAATAAATATAGGTCTTGATGCAATTTTTATTATTGTATTACGCTTAGGAGTGCTTGGAGGAGTTATAGCAACTGTCATCGGATGATCGTTTAATGCTATTTGTTTCTTTACTTATATAGCTATAAAAGAGACTAAAAATAAATCTTGGCTTTCATTAAAATATTTATTTAGGTTTAAATTTAATAAGAAATTATTAGGTCCTATTTTATTACTTGGCGTTGGCGGTTTTTTAAGATCATTTGGCGTAGGCCTTTCATTCTTAATGATGAATATTTTGATAACTAAATCGCATTTTGCTATGCCCGAACATTTTCAGTTTTATTGAGCTAAAGGACAACCTATTGTATTGTTATTTTTAACTTCTATTTTTGGAATTAACGATGGAGCAAGAAGTTTATTTTCTTACAATTACACCATAAGAAGAATGGATCGTTGTAAAGAAATTTATCTATGAACTTTATTTGTAGCTATTATTTATTCTGCATTTGTTTATGTTTTTGTAGCTGCAACTGCCAATAACTTATGGCCTTGAATTTTAAATGTGGATTCCGATAAGCTTGAAGGTACAGCAATTTTTCTTAGAATAATAATCCTTAGAGTTCTAGCTCTTTCATTATCAATTAGTTCTCTTTTGGCATTTCAAGGTGCTAATGATATTGGAAAAACAATCTTTTCTTCATCTTTTGAAAATCTTATTTGTTTTTGAATCATAGTTCCTATTGGATATGGAATTGGTTATGCAGTTTGAGCAAATACAGGAAATGCTGTTGCTGCTAATTGAATTATTCTTGGTTCATTTGTTGCGAATTGTTTAATATCATCATTGTTTTTAATGGCATTTTCATGATGATTTGTGACTAAAAAATTACCAAATATTGATCATACTAAATTAAGTTGAAGTAGAAAAATTGAACATAAGTTTTTTGAACAGGCAACAAGAATTGAGTATCCTGAAAGATTTAAATAATTGCTCTTAATACAAATGTATAATTGAAAATAAAAATAAAAAAAGGAATAATATGTCAACAAAAAATATTAATATGAATCAAATCTATTTAAAAACGCAAGGAAAGCTTGCGAATGAAGCTAAGGAGAGCTATAAAAAAATAATTGGCGAAAGAAAATTACCTGCCGCTAAAAAAGTTTTTTGGTTTTTTATTACAACAATGATAACTTATTCACTCGCCTTAATTTTTATAATTCCTTTAGTGTGAATTAATGCTAATGATCCATGAAGAACGCTTGAATTACAAAATAAAAATGCTTTGTCAGATCAAACTAGAAACTTAAGTTGAGCATTTTTTGCATTTATAATTATTTTATTTTTAGTGGCCACATATTTATTATCACTATTTTTCACAAATAGGTTTATTGTTAAACAACAAGCGTATAAAACAGTTAAATTGGAAAAAATATTGCCTTTTATCTTTTCTGAACTTGGTTACAATATATATTTATCTGATGACAATAAAAATATAGACACACATAAAACAATAATTTCAAACAACTATTTTCCTGAAGATAAAATCCAAATAAAAGTTGATCAAAAAAACAATCAAATTGTTGATAATTCAACAAATAACACATGAGTTGTAAATCAATTTTCTATTTATAGAAATAATGATGCACTGGGATATTCTCTTGTTTTTGAATCTGAATTACATTTAGACAAAGGTGTTTCAATGTATGGTTTTAATCAAAATGATTTTACCAAAACATTGATTTCATCAGATACAAGAGATTTTAAATTAATTGATAATGATTTATCAATTTATGCAACTAATGATTTAATTAATAATGAAAATATAGAACTATTAAGAAAATTTTCTACTGAATTTAGACTATTACAAAACAAATTTGGTTTTTGTTATAACAGCCAAAGTAAAAAAATGTACATCTGATTAAATACTCAAAATGAACTTTTTAATATTGAAAAATCGCTTGAAGTTGCATCAACATTATTAAATCATTCTTGAATAATTACTGAAATTATTTCGAGAGTATCAGCATTAATTTAATTTATATGGCTAAGGTATAAAACATACACTTTGCCATATTTTTTTTCTTTTTGAATCATAAAACCTTTTGGTATTTTAATCATTGTGGGATTATCACATTCCACTATAATATAGCCATATTTATCTAAAAAATTATTTTTTGAAATTAAATATAAACATTCATTAAGCAAGTCATATTCTTTATAAGGTGGATCAACAAAAATATAGTCAAAAACTCTATTTATTTTTGTGGTTAAAAAACTTATTGAATCCATATTAAATGTTTCGATATTACTTATGTTTAGTTTTTTAATATTTTTTAATATTGTTTGATAAACCAATTTATTTTTTTCTATAGCTATAGCTTTAGAAGCATAATTGCTTATAGCTTCAATAGCCATTGCTCCAGATCCTGAAAATAGGTCCAAAACTATTTTTCCTTCTAAATTCATTCTTAAAGATGAAAAAATAGCTTCACGAACCCTATCCATTGTTGGTCTAGTATTTTTGTTATCAGGTTGTTCTATTTGGCAATGACGATATTTACCAGAAATTATTCTAATCATAATAACCTACTTATCTATTCACTTATTATTCTACATTTTGATAAGAAACTTTTTATTAATTAATTTATTATAATATCATTATGAAAAAGTTTAATGTTGAAATAGTTCAATTACCAAATAAAGTTTTAAGACAAAAATCAAAAGATGTGCCAATACCACTTAGTGATGAAGATATTGAGTTGGCTGAAAAGATGATTTATCATATTGATGATAGCCAAAAAGAGGGATCAAGATTTAGAGCTGGTGTTGGTGTAGCAGCAGTTCAGTATGGAATTTTAAAACGTGTTTTTTACATAAATATTACACCTGATATGGTTTATAACAATCCAAAAGAAGTTTTAAGGGATGTGTTTTTTAATCCAAAAATTTTAGCTATAAGTGATAGAAAAATTGCAATATCTGAAGGTGAAGGATGTTTAAGTGTTGGAGATAAAATTCCTAATCAAGAAGGGTATGTTTATAGGGCTAAAAGAATTGTTTTTGAAGCTTATTCTTATTTTGAAAAGAAAAGAAAAAGATTTGATCTTAAAGGTTATCCAGCTATAGTTGCCCAACATGAGCTAGATCATCTTGAAGGCAAGTTATTTATTGATAGAATTGATAGAAAAAATCCATGAAATGATAACATTGGTGAAAAATATTAATTATTAAATACGAGGAAATATGATTGAAAATTGAGAATCATTTGCCTTTAATCCCTGATCTGCCTTAATTCCAGTTTTATTAGTTATTTTCGTTTTTATATTTGCAATCATAAGCGGACTTAGAAGAGGAATAATTGGTGGAATTATTGTAATGTCTTTTGGCTTAGTAGGCTGAATTATAGCTCTTTTGATTAGTATTAGTATATCTAACACAATAGTAAATATTATTAATGAAAAATTTTTAAATAATGAAGGATACAATATTGAAGTTATAAAACCATTAATCTGTGGAATATTAATGTTTCTTATACAAATATCATTTTTAATTATTGGTGAAATTATTACTCTTTGTTTTAAAAAAAGAATTAAAAATAAATTTAAAAATAGGAAAGACAACAATGTTTCATCTTTATCATACAGATCTCTTGGTGCCGTTTTGTCATCAATAGGGGTTATACCATGTTCAATTTTAACAGCAAATATTTCTGGAATTGTTTCGACCAATAATCCTATAATTGATGCGAATGATACTATGCTTAAGGCAATTTCATTTAATCAAGCTAAAGGTATTTCAAAATATACTCCTGGTATTATTGGAGGAGCTTATATTGCTGATGAATCAACAACAAAAAAATCTAAAAATGATGATGCTGAAAAAACCACAATTAGTAGTGCTGCTTCTTACTATATTAATCAAATGCTAAATCCATCCAATTATGTTTTAAAAATTGATTTTGATTTTGAAAAAAATGGAAATAAACATAGAATTGTTCAATTTATTTCTGCAGATGGCAAAGTTTTATCATCAAATAACTATTATGATGAAAATGATACAGATGAAAATAGAAAAAAATTTGAAATTTTTGATCAAAAATTTGGAATTGATTCAAAAATTTATTTCCAATTTGATGCTAATAAAAATGGAGAGTTTGAATTTGTTGATCATGAAAAGGAAAGCAATAAATTAACACCACAATCTGAAAAATTAAGCAAAATATTTAGATTTTTTACTTATTCAGAAGAGTCATTTAGTTTATTTGAAACTGTAATAATTAATTTAGCTAAACAAAGTTTAAATGACTTATTTAATGTTTTTTATGACAAAATACAAGAAATTGATAATCATTTAAAAGATTCAGGAGCACAAATTTCTGATTGAGTAATAAAGCTAGATGGCAAAAATTTTGATGAATCTATAAGAAAACTGTTTAAATTCAATATAGCTAATGGTACTAAGATTCAAGTAAGTTCTCAAAAATATATTAATAAATTAAAAAATATATTTGTAAAAATCATGAAAGAAAATGAAAAAATAAGTAATACAGATAATCAATTGGATGAAGAAAATATTAAGAAAAAAGACACAATAAATAGTGCTACTGAAAAAGTTTATTTAATTATGTCTGCATTTATCAATAATTTATTTATTTCTAAAGAGTAATTAAATTTTTGCATTTTATTAAATGCAAAAGTTATGTTTTTTAATAAACTAGTAAATAACTATTAATTAGCATAACTAAAATTAAATTGTATAATTAATTTCATATGTTTTTTGGGAGTATTTATGAGCAAAATTCAATCAAGATTTGAGAACAATGAAATAATAGTTATAAAGAATTTAGAAAAAAGTTTTAAAAATAATAAAGCATTAAAAGGCGTGAGTTTTAGTGTTAAAAAAGGGGAATTGTTTGGTTATTTAGGTTTAAATGGAGCTGGCAAATCAGTGACTTTAAATATTATTTTAGGCTTGCTAAAAAGAGACGGTGGTGAAGTATATATTAATGGCTTAAATATTGATAAAAGGCAGCTTGATATTAGAAACCAAGTTGGTATTGTTTTTCAAGAATCAATTCTTGATCCTGAACTTTCAGTTAGAGAAAACCTTATGATAAGAGCTGCTCTTTACAAAGACTATTTAAATGGTGAAAAAGTAGCCACCGTAGTTAATAAAATTATAGATGAATTTCAACTTAATGATTTTGCTTCCCGCCGTTATGCAACTTTATCGGGCGGTCAAAAAAGACGGGCTGATATTGCTCGTGCTCTAGTTCACAGTCCAAATATATTATTTTTGGATGAACCAACAACAGGGTTGGATCCTAATTCAAGGAAACTTGTTTGATCTATATTGAAGAAAATCCAAAAAACTCGTAATTTAACGATTATGTTAACAACTCACTATATGGAAGAAGCTGATGATTGTTCAAGAGTAATAATTTTAGAAAAAGGTCAAAAATTAGTTGAAGATACCCCAGCAGCTTTAAAAACAAAATATTCTTCTTCAAAACTTCGCATTTATGAAATGTCTGATGATCTAAAAGAATTTATTACTACTAATCCAAATATTAAATATGAAATTGTCAACAAAACGTACATTATAAGTTTTGATACTGTTGCTCAAGGGCATGATTTTGTTGAAAAAAATATAACTGGATTAAAAGATTTTGAATTTAATAAGGGCACAATGGATGAAGTATTTTTAAAAGTAACACAGAAAGGAAATTAAAAATGTATAAATTAATGCACTTAACAAGACGTAATTTAGTAATTTTTTTAAAAGATAAAAGAAGAATGTTTTTCACTTTTATAGCTCCACTAATTGTGCTGCTTTGCTTTGTTTTATTTGCTCGTAGAATTTATTTTTCACAAATGCCAGAAAACTTTCCGGAGCAAATAAAGAATCAATATGCTGATATTTCAATGCTCATTGGTTTGCTTTCAACCACTTTGTTTACTAATGCTGTTAGTTTATCATCAATTATGATTGCAGATGCAGAACGTAAGGTACTGAATGATTTATATATTGCACCAGTACATCCTGGAATTGTAAGATTTAGTTATTTAATTTACAATATTTTTTTGAATATTTCTATAACTCTTTTTATGTTTATTATTGGTATATGTTGAATGGCAATCAATAAAACAATAGTTGTTGATGTTAACTTTGGCAATGTAGATAAAACATATTATGCATTCGATACATCTAAAATATTTACTATTATTGGAATAATATTTCTTGGTGGTATTTTAAATAGTTCAATATTTGTGTTTTTATTAAGCTTTTTAAATAATACTTCAGCATTTAGCGCTATTAGCGCTAGTTTAAGTGCAGTTGCTGGATTTTTGATTGGAGCTTTTGTTCCACTGCATACATTTCCGCGTCCTATTGCTGAATTTAGTTCGCTTATTCCTTCAACACATATTTCTAACATGGTTCGTCATTTTATTATTCAGGATCTTGTATTTTCAGATACAAGCATATTTACTGAAAAACATGCTGCATATGATTATAATGTTTTATTTGGTCAAAATATTAAATGATGAGGATCGCTTATTTATACAATGTCATGAACTGCATTAATGGTGACCCTTAATATTTCTTTATCTAATTTAAAAAGAAAATAACTGAGATATTTTATTAAAAAAATTGTTAAAAATATAGTGAAACCAAAAGTTGAACTAAAAAAACTATTTTAAATTGTTTTTTATGGAATGATACCTATACATTTTAGGTGTCATGCTTGATTGTAAGCTCAGGCTCCACAATTAAATTTTATTTTAATTATGTTGCACTTGAACTTACAATCCAGCAATGATAAAATAAGGTTATTTTTAGTTTTTTATCATTTTATCATTTGGTTTATTTTATAAATTAGAAAAGTGGAGTTCATTAATGAAGTTATTACCAATTAAATTTAGTTATGTTAATGTTTCTAAAAACATATATAGTCCTGATTTTTTAAACTTAGCAAATATATATGATGAAAAAATAAATTTTGATGAAAGAACAAAATTTTTATCAAAGTCAGCAAAAGCTAAACTCAATAATGAAAAAATTGAAAAAAATTGCGAAAGTGTTTACGTATATTGTCAAAATGGAAAATATGGTGTTATTGCAGACTTAGATATTTTAGAATATAAAAATGGAAATATCAAGTGTCATGAACTTGTTTTACCCGATGTTGTACAAGGCATGATTGCAAATTATCAAATTTATAATACAGAAACTTCCCCTGTTTTTATTGTTCATAATGAAGAAATAGATCTTAAACAATTTGTTAAAGAAGTTAAATATAACAAAGTTTATAATTTTGAAAATATAAAATTATTTCAATACACCGAGGGGGGAGCTATAGCTCTACTAGATAAATATAAAAAAATTAATTCTATGTTTATTGCTGATGGCCATCATCGATTGTATGCTACTTCAATGTCAAAAAATAAGAATACTATGTTGACTCAGTTAATGAGTATTTCGCAAGTTGATATATTACCTATTCACAGAATATTAAATAATATAGATGCACAAACATTTGAAAGAGCTAAAACTTTTATAGATAATATGTTTGAGACATCAAATGATAAATATTTGACAAAAGGAAATGTTAGAATAACCTATCAAAATGAATCTTTTGTTGTAAAACTTAAAGATATGCATGAAGACTTATTTTGAAATAATGATGTTTATAGACTTAATACTCAAATAATATCAACAGCTTTTAGAGTTTTAGATTTTAGTAGTTGTGAAACCATTTTTCAAAATGATTTAGAAGCAAGAAAAAAGACACTTTCAAAAAAAGAAGTTCTTTTCGAAGTTTTTTCAGTTGATATTAATGAATTCATGAAATTATCAGATAATAACTGTATATTGCCGCCCAAAGCCACATGTTTTGAACCTAAATTTCCGTCATTTTTGATTTTTAAAAAATATTTTTAAGTAAAGGAGATAATAAAATGCAAGCATTGATTTTAGCGGCTGGTAAGGGAACAAGATTAAAAAAATTAACCAAAGAAAATCCTAAATCTATGGTTAAGATTAATGAAACTACTTTAATAAAAAGAATGTTAGATATTTTGGATAAAAAATCACTAAATCAAATAATTATTTTAACTGGATACAAGAATGATTTATTAAAAAACTATATAAATTCATTAGGTTTAAAAACAAAATTAAAATTTATAAATAATGATAATTATGATTCGACAAATAACATCTATTCTATGTTTTTAGCAAAAAATGAAATGGTTAATGATGACACTTTAACATTAGAATCCGATCTAATATTTGATGAAGAAATTATTGATGAACTACTTAGCGATGATAGAAAAAATTTAGCATTAGTTTCAAAATATGAAAACTGAATGGACGGAAGTTGCCTAAAAATTGATGAGAAAGAAAAAATTACTCATTTTATTTCAAATAAAGATTTTGACTATGATGAAGCAAATCAATATTATAAAACTGTTAATATTTACAAATTTTCTAAAGAATTTTCACAATTAACATACTTTCCTTTTTTAGAAGCATTAATTAGTTCAAGGGGAAAAAATGATTATTATGAAGATGTATTGAAATTAATAGTGCCTTTAAATAACAATTTAATGTTTGCTAAAATTCTTTCTAAAGATCATAAGTGATATGAAATAGATGATGAAGCAGATTTAAATATAGCAGAATCTATTTTTTCAAAAGGTGAAGATAAGTTAATAAGGTTTCAAAATCGCTATGGAGGTTATTGAAGATATCCAAAATTACTAGACTTTTGCTATCTTGTAAATCCATTTTTTCCACCTAAAAAAATGGTAGAAGAATTAAAATATAATTTTAAAACTCTCTTAGAACAATATCCATCTGGACTAGAAGTTAATTCTAATTTATGTGCGAAAATATATGGAATAAAAAAAGAAAGAGTTGTTGTTGGCAATGGTGCTGCTGAATTAATAAAATCATTAATGGAAGGTATGGAAGGCAAAATTGGTTTTGTAAGACCTACTTTTGAGGAATATCCTAATAGATACCCTAATTTAAAGAGTGTAATTTATACTCCTAAAAATGATGAATTTTCATATACTGTTAAAGACTTGATGAATTTTTTTGAAGATAAAGATATTAAAGGTCTAATTTTAATTAATCCTGATAATCCAACTGGGAACTATATTCCTAAAAGTGATGTTATAGACCTTATATATTGAGCTAAAAAAAGAGAAATTGTTTTAATTTATGATGAAAGCTTTTCAGATTTTGCAGATGAAGAAAATAATACTCTTGTAAGCGATGAATTTCTTGAATTATATGAAAAATTAATAGTTATAAAATCTATTTCTAAATCATATGGCATTCCAGGCTGTAGATTAGGATTTTTATGTTCATCAAATGAGAATCTTATAAAAAATATTAAAAAGTCAGTGTCAATTTGAAACATAAATTCTTTTGGAGAATATTATTTACAAATATTTGAAAAATACAAAAAAGACTATTTTATAGCCTTAAAATGCATAAAAAATGCTAGAAAAAATTTTGTTAAAAAGCTTTTAGAAATTAAAGAATTCAGAATTATTCCTAGTCAAGCAAATTACTTGACAATAGAAGTTTTAAAAGGGACTTCAAAGAATTTATGTATTAAAATGCTAGATAAAAACATTTTTATTAAAGATCTTACGTCTAAAATAGGTTTTACTGACAGACAATTTATAAGAGTTGCAGTAAGAAATGAAACTGATAATAACTTATTTATTGAAGCTGTTAAAGCATACTTTGATAAATTTTAATTAAGCAATAAAAAATAAAGTTCTAAAATTATTCTATTTTATATGCTGTATTTTAATATTCTAATATCAATAAAATATTTTTTAGGAGTTAATTATGTATGAAAAACAAATTAAAGCATATGAGTTATTAAAGGAATTTATTAGTATAGCCAATAAACACAGCTTAAAATATATGATTATGTATGGGACTCTTTTGGGTGCAAAAAGACATAGTGGCTTTATCCCTTGAGATGATGATATAGATTTGGTAGTTCCTAAAGAAACTTTAGACTTTTTGATCAAGAATTATCCTTCAAAGATTTATACCCCTGAAAATGGAAATAGTCCATTATTAATTCCAAAGTTTACAAATGATAAACCTGAAAATGAAGATGCGGTTTTTTTAGATCTTTTTCTTACTATACCCACATCAAAAGAAAGGATTAAAAAATTTTTAAGTTTTAAAAATAAAATCAGGTATCTACATACCTTTAGCCGTAGGAAAACATTTAAATGTCAGTGAGGTTTAAGAATAGTTAGATTTTTTTCATTATTAACATGAATTACTAAAAAATATAAAATTACTGATGCTTATGAAGATTTATATGAAAAAGATAGCAATTTAGTATGCGTGTTAAATTTTCCAATTAATAAATTAACATATAAAAATACATATTCAAATCTTAATTATGAAACTAGCATTGAGGATAAATTTGTAGATTTAACTGTAAAAATTCCAAACAATTGGGAAGAAATTTTAATTCAAACGTATGGTAATGATTGAGAAACACCTATAAAGTTCAAAAATTGTGAACACTTAGGTTTGTATGATATGAAAAAGTTTATATATAAAAAGAAAGATAAGAAATAGTTATTATTTAATTTTTTACGGAAAATTTTTACTCAGATTTTTGTTTTCAAAAATACACCCAAATTGGATGTATTTTTTTATGGATAAAAAATTATTTATTTGAAGTTGAAGGTTCTATATCTTTTTTGTATTTTGGATCATTTTGAATTTCTTTAATTGCTTCATAGAATTTTTCAACACTGCCATAGCCATATTCTCTATTTCATCCACCATACAATGCATTCCCTGGAACCATTATGTAAACTTGTTTTCATGGAGAGTTTACATCTTCTAGTTTTTTTGATACAGTGTTAAAATGTTTAACATTTGAACCTTCAAATTTAAAGTAGTCTTTAATTTGATTGTCATATATTTGATTTCTTTCACTGTTGGTCTTGTATTTAGAAATACTGTCAAAGAAATCATCAAAGTTATCTCCAACTTTCATCATTGTTTTTAATTTTATTTTAACTTCTGGAGATTGTAAAGCCCAACCATCAGAATTTTTATCAACGGCTTGCATTCTTATTGTTTTGTTAAATTTACCACCATAAGTATGAGCATCATCAGATGTATTTCAAGTTAATCATGGTTTACTTCTAAATTTAGTGTCTGAGAATTTTTGATTTTTAAATTCAAACTCATTAAAGGTTTTTGCATCATCTTTATTTTCTTTGCTCGCTTTAGCTTCTTCTTCATGAAGATAAGGAATTGCGCCTTTCATCCAGAATTGAAAGTCTTCAACATATTTAACACCTACTGCTTTAAGATTTTTCTTTACAGCATCTCTTATGGCAGTTGATTGGTTCATGTCAGAGTTATAGAATACAAGCCCTCCATTAGAGTGAACATGATTAATAAAATCTACAGCACCAGGTATTGCATTTCTATTACCTAACAAATCCTGTTTCTCTTTTTTACTATGAGAGTGACCGCCAGTTAACATATTATTTGCTTGAGTTCATTCATTTTGTAAAACTGTTTCATCAATGTCCATAAATACAACAGGAATACTTTTTCCGCTCGTTGGAGCATTGATAGTTTTATTATTTCCATCAAATTTTCAAGTTGTATCAAAATGATCTTTGTTTTTATATAATAATTTATCAAAAGCTATTTTTGCAAATTCGTAAGCTTGTTCTTTTGCAATTTTAGCTTCAACAGACTTAATAAATCAAATAACTGCTCCAAAAGAACCCACATCTTTATTTAATGTTTGAATGATTTTGTGTTTTTGTGGCTCAGATAATTTAATACCACTGTTTGATACTAATTTTGTAAGCTCATTAACAGCATCGTTTTTTTGAGTATCATTTAAATCTTTTCATACTGTTTTAATTTGAGCAAAAAGTTCATTAATTGTATTTTTTTGATTTGCAGTTTTATTTTCATCAACTTTTTTAATCTCATCTTGATTTTTGCTACATGAAATAACTGTTAACGGAACTAAAGTTGCAATTGAGGCAGATAAAATTCCAGATAAAAGTATATTTTTTTTCTTCATATTTAAATCCTATTCTTTTTCATATTTATATACTTAAATTAAAAATTAATTATATTAATATAATTTTATATTTTTTTGTAGATTGATTAATTAAATTTACTAAAAATACATGTTTATAGCATAAGTTAAAAAAGAATAAAAAAATAAAGGGTGCCCTTTATTTAACTTGGTCTTCATTACCATACTTTTCTCATCTATCAACTTCAGCATTACAATCATTAATTACTGATTGAATCATGCTAAATGAATCAAGCATAGAACCAGATGCTCTTTCATGACCTCCACCGCCATACTTGACTGCTACATTACGAACACATGGTCCAATAGATCTATATTCAACTCTAATTTTTCCATTTTCTTCTTCATTAAATAGAACTCAAAATGGATATCCTTTTAAGTTACCAATTAAATTAACTCTACATACCTCATTGGGTTTTTTTCCTAATTCTAGTGTTTCTTTATATGTAATTGTTGAATAAGCTACTTTTCCATCTGTTTTAAGATTTTCAAAAATCTTTAAATTAACTTTAAGATCTTCAATATTTTTTTGCGCTAAACCTAAAAATATTTTTTCGGCATTCATTCCTGTTTTATAAAGCAATGCAGCTAATTCATGCGTTCTGTGTGAAGTGTCTGAAAATTGAAAGCACCCGCTATCTGTAACCATACCTAAAAAGATAAATTCTGCTGCTTTTGGGCTAATTTTTCAATTGCATTGGTAAGCTAATTCAGCAATCATTTCGGCCGCTGCAATTCTAGCAGATTCAACTCATCTAGTGCAATTATCTAGGTCATCTCCATTTGGATGGTGGTCAATTCTAAGAGTTTGCGGAAATAAGTTTTTATCTAATACTTCCCTTAAAAATAACCTTTCTTTTCCATTTCCATCAACAACAATACCTAATGATTTTTTAAGAATTTCATCACTTGGAATTTCATCAAATTGAAAATTCATAAAACTAAGTGATCCACCATTATCACCTATAGCATAGACATTTTTGTTTGGATAATTTTCTCTAATTAATTCTCTAAGTCCAAATTGACTTCCTAAACAATCACCATCTGGACGCACATGATGAAATATAACTATTGAATCATATTTTTCTATTAATTCTTTAGCATCATTTCATTTACCTAAAACCATATTGCCTGCCATATTATTTAGCCTCTCATTCAGTTATTGCATTGTTTAAATCTTTTAAAACAACAGGAACCATGTCTCAATTATCTATTGTAATTCCAGCAGCATTATCGTGCCCGCCGCCATTATATTTATTGGCAACTTTATTAACTAATGGACCATTTGAACGTAGCCTTCCACGAACTTTTCCATCTTCAAGTTCTATAAAAAATGCTCAACATGAATTGTCTTCAATGTTTGCGAGTTCATTTACAAATGAAGCTGCTTTTAAGCTATCAAATCCAATTTCTTTCATAACATCTGGTGTTATACAGTAATATAAAACTCTGCCATCTTTTTTAAAGTTTGAAAGTATTTGTCCAATAAATTTGATATCTTGAACAGATCTTTGATTTAAATTTTTGTAGATAAAATCTGGACTAAAATTGCTTTTATCATAAAGGTGAGCTGCAAGTTTAAATGTTCTGCTTGATGTATCTGGATATAAAAATCTACCACTATCTGTAACAATACCTAGAAACACGTGGCTAGCTGCTTTTTTGCTGATTTTTCAATCAGCTTCTCTAGCTATATCTGCAATCATTTCGGCAGCAGCTACATAATGTTCATCAACTCATAAATAGTCATACTCAATATCACTTCCATTTGGATGATGGTCAATTCTTAAAGTTGCGGTAAATTTTTTATCTAATAACAATTGAGAACATTCAATTCTGTCAGAACTAGATGCATCACAAACTATACCAAGCGAGTTTGAAAAATCAATTGAACTTATGTCATCAAAGTCATATTCCATAAAGTCAAAAACACCAACATTGTCTCCAACTTTGTAAACTCTTTTATTAGGATAATTATCTCTAATTAATTCGGCTAAACCTGCTTGACAACCTAAACAGTCTCCATCAGGACGTATATGGTGAAAAATAATTATATTCTTGTATTTTTCTATAGCTTCTATAGCTACTTTTGCATTTCCAATTTTCATTTTTTACTCCTTTTTACATAAAAGTGTTTTTTTGCCTTTTTTATAGGTAAATTATACTTTTTTTATAATTTCTCAATTTATAAAAATTCCATTATAAATAAGGTGATTTATAATATTATTATAAATTTTATTATTGATTTCTGGTGTAACAATTTGACAAAATGTTTCAAAATTTTTAAAAAGATAATAAATGGATTTTAATTCTTTAGTTCATTTTTGATTCATGGTACAACTTCCACATGTATAGCCACCTTGTTTGAAACTAAAGTCGCACAAATTACTAGGAGATTTACAGTTAATACATCTTTCTATTTGTGGATGTATGCCATTGTATTTCAAAAACTTTGAAACTAAATAAGTCTTAGCATAATTATAAAATGTATATGAATCAATGTTAATATTTTTAGTTAATTTTACATAATAGGAATCATAATATTCAAGAATTTTTTTATAAGCTTCAAAAACTTCACTAGAATTTTGCTTAAAGTTTTCAAGGAAATCACACATTTTTGAAACAAACAATAATGTTGCTTTATCACTATAATTAGGCTGTATTTGTAAAACTGCTTTTTTTAATTTACTCATTTTATCTACATTTTTGCTTTTAAAATATTCTAAATTTACAATTGATCCAATTTGCAAATTTTGTCTATTTTTTGAATTGGCCTTAAAAATTCCTGGGCTGTATAAAATTAAGAGACCATTTTTTGTTAAAGCTTTTACAATTGCTGCATATTCTTTTTGCAAATAATTATCAATCTTCAATATGACTACAGACTCTTCTTTTTCTGCCATAATATCCTCATATATTTTTAAAATTATTATTTTAATTATAGTAAAATTTAACATATTAATGTTATTATAATAATCATATTTATTATTTTTAAGGTAGGTATATATTTATGACTAATAATGAAATGGAAAGGATTTTTAAAGAAATCATCTTATCTACTCCTGGTGTTAAACAGTTGTTATATGTTGGAAAAATAGATAACAAAGAATATAATTTTCCTTTTATGGTTGAAAAAAATGATAAAAATGAATGAACTTTTATTGCCACTTTAGAAATAATTAGAAATACTAATGCAAAAGATTTATCTAAAAATATTTCAAAATTATTGAAATATACAATGAAAAAGAAAAATGAAAAAATAGAAAAAATTAACTTGTTTATAGGGGGATTATGTAATGAGTAATCAAAAAAATGATGCTATTGATGGCAAGATTTATTCAAAATTAATTATCTCTGGTGCAAATAATTTAATAAATAATAAGAACAGAATAGATGCACTTAATGTTTTTCCAGTTCCTGATGGAGACACAGGTACCAATATGTCTGGTACAGTTGAAACAGCTGCTAAAGTTCTTGTAAATATTGATAATGAAAACATTGGTGAGGTTTCAGCAATTGTTTCTAAAAATATGCTTTTAGGTGCTAGAGGTAATTCTGGTGTTATTATGAGCCAAATTTTTAAAGGTTTTGCGAATTATTTTCAAAATAAAAAGTCTGTAAGCATCACCGAAATGATTGATGCATTTAAGAGCGCAACAGAGAGAGCGTATCAGTCTGTTTTAAAACCTGTTGAAGGTACAATACTTACTGTTATAAGGGAAACTACTGAAAATTTAGAAAAAGAAGTTAATAAAAATACAACTTTAAAAGAGTTCTTTGAAATTGCTAAAAAATTCGCTCGTATAGCTTGTGACAATACTCCAAACAAGTTAAAAATTCTAAGGGAAGTAGGTGTAACTGACTCAGGTGGAGAAGGTTTATATTCATTCATAGAGGGAATGTCAAAATATATAAATGATGGCACTGTTGTTGAGATCGCACAAGATGAAGTCCAAATTGACAAGTTTATAAGTTCTGATGAGGTTTATTCAGGTGAATTTGGTTATTGTACTGAATTCATTATTGAGCTTAAAAATGAAAAAGAGTTTAATAAAAATGAATTCGAATCATCATTATCTAAGAAGGCTAATTCTTTAGTTGTTGTTCAAGATGGAGAGCTTGTTAAAGTTCATGGACACACACTTAAACCTGGAAATTTATTAAATTTTGGCCAAAAATATGGTGAATTTATAAAAATTAAATCTGAAAACATGAGTCTCCAAGCTGAAGACTCAAGAAATAAAAATGTTTCTTTAAACAATTCTGATACAAATGGCAATAGTTCAAAATGTGCAATTATTTCATGCAATCTTGGCACGGGAATTATTAATAAAATGAAAGATCTTGGTTGTACAGCCATAGTTGAGAGTGGACAAACTCAAAATCCGTCTGCTGCAGACCTAATTGAAGCCATAGAAGCAGTTAAATCTAAAGATGTGTTCATTTTACCTAATAATTCTAATATTTTCTTAACTGCTGAGCAAGCTGCACAAGCAATTAAAAACAAGAAAATTCACATCATACACACAAGGACTCAATTGCAAGGTATCAATGCAATGTTAGCTTTTAATAAAGATTCAAGTGCCGAAGAAAACAAGGAATTAATTGAAGAAGTTGTTAGTATGATTAAAACAGCTGAAATTACAAAAGCGGTTAGATCAACTACTTTAAATGGTATAAAAATCAAAGAAAATGACTATATAGCTATTCTTGATGGCAAAATTATTTCATGTAAATCTTCATATATTGATGCAGCTAAGGCTGTAATAAGTAAAACTGCAAATGAAGAAACACAGGTTATTACTATTTATTATGGAAATGAAGCTTCTGAAGCAGATGCTAATGAGTTGGCTGACTATATTTCTAAATCATATGATTGTGAAGTAGAAACCATAAATGGCAATCAACCTAACTATTACTTCTTTATTGGGTTTGAATAAAATATGGAGGATTTATGTATAAAATAGCTTTTGATGTAAATGGAAATGATAATGGCGTTACAGCTGCCGTATTGGCAAGCTGTAAATTTTTAATTAATAATGAGGATTTTGAAATAATTTTAATTGGCGATAAAGACGAAATAACTAAAGCTTTAACAAAAGTTAAAAATCAACCTAAAAATCTTAAGATAATTGATAATCCAAATATGCCTTCAGATGTTAAAAACATCCATAAATCTCTTAGGGAAAATACTTCAATGAATGAAGCCATCAATCTTGTTGCAAACAGAAAAGCTGATGCTGTTTTATCTAGCGGAGACTCTGGAGCATATTTAGCTTCTGCAACTTTTAAAATTAAAAGATTGCCAGGTATCAATAGAGCAGCTTTTATGCCGATCATGCCAACAATTGTTGGAAGAAAGTTTTTACTTCTTGATGTTGGAGCTAACATTGAAACTAAAAGTGAGTATTTAGTAGAGTGAGCTAAAGTCGCAAATGTTTATGCGAGAGCTCTGTTAAATATTATTAAGCCTAGAGTTTCAATCATTAATATTGGAACAGAAGATTATAAAGGGCTCGAAGCTGTTAAAGTAGCTAATGAAATTTTAAAAAATGATTTTACAATTAATTATGTGGGTTATGTTGAACCCAGAACCATTTTAGAAGGCGTAGCTGATGTTGCAGTAATAGATGGTTATGGCGGTAATTTAGTTTTAAAGAGTCTTGAAGGGGCTATTTTATCCTTTAAAAAATTAATTAAGAATAAGATAATGTCAAAAACTATTAGAAAAATTGGTTATTTATTTTTAAAAGGCTCTTTTAAGGATGTTGCGGAAACACTTGATTATAGAAACGTGGGAGCTGCATGAGTTATTGGACTTAATGGTGTATGTATAAAATCACATGGAAGTAGTGATGAAAAAGCCTATACAGGGGCACTTAATCAAATTAAATTAGCACTTAAAAAGAATATTCTTAATTCTGTCAAAAAAGAACTTGGAGTTGATGATGAGTAGTAAATTTGTTGACTTAATGTCTAAATTTGGCATAGATGTTGACAATTATGCAATTTATAAAGAAGCATTTACACACGGTTCGTCTACTAAAGGTTCTAAAATAAATTATCAAAAATTAGAATTTTTAGGTGATGCAATTTTACAATTCATAGTATCAGATAAAATTTACAAAAATTTTAAACAAATGAATCAAGGAGAGTTAACACTTCTTAGATCAAGGCTTGTTTGTACTGAATCATTAAACGAATTAACCAATAAAATGGGCTTAAAAGATTTTTTGGTTTCTAATTCAAGAGTAAAAATAAATGATGATATTTTAAACTCTAAAAATGTAGGTGCAGATATTTTTGAATCACTTGTTGCTGCTATTTACCTAGATAAAGGGCTAAATGTTGCTAAAGAATTTATCTACAAAACTGTTTTAAAATCTATTGATTCAATAAATCCTAAGCTTGAATTAAAAGATTCTAAAACATTATTACAAGAACACATGCAATCATTTAGTAAACAAAACATAACATACAATACATATTCTATTGATAACAAACTATTTAAAGCTGATGCAATTCATGATGGAATAATCTATGGATCAGGCACTGGTAATAGCAAATTTGAAGCTGAAGAAAATGCTGCTACTATTGCTTTGAAAAAGCTTATTAAATAGATTATCATTCATTAATAATTTATAATTTTTGAGATTTAGTATTATTTTAGATCGGAGCAAGTATGAAATTAATTAAAGTTGAAGCACACGGTTTTAAATCTTTTGCTGATCCAATTACACTTAAATTTGATGGTGGTGTTGCGGGCATTGTAGGGCCAAATGGTTCTGGTAAATCAAATATTAATGATGCAATTAAATGGGTTCTTGGTGAACGTAGTGCAAAGGAATTACGTGGTGATAACATGGATGATGTTATTTTTGCCGGTTCAAAAACTGCAAAACCATTAAACAAAGCCGTTGTTACATTAACATTTGACAATAAGGATGGATTAAGCAGTATACCACATGAAATTGTTACAATAAGTAGAGTTCTTGAACGCGGAAACGGAATTAATCAATATTACTTAAATGGTGAAGTTTGCCGTCAAAAAGACATAAGAGAAATTGCTATGGAAAGCGGTATTGGAAAAAGTTCTTTAGCAATTATTTCACAAGGTACTGTTAGTGATATAGCAGAAGCTACACCTGAAGAAAGAAAAGCTATTTTTGAAGAAGCAGCAGGTGTATCTAAATATAAATTTCGTAAAAAAGAAGCTCTTTCTAAACTTGCTAAAACACAAGAAGGTCTTGACCAAATTAACTTAGTTATAGCCGAAATAGAAAGAAAATTGGTTCCACTAAGAAGACAAGCTGAGAAGGCAAAAATCTATATTTCTAAAACTGAAGAACTTAAGGTTGTTGAAGTAGGGCTTCTTGTTGATAACATTAGAACATTCGGAGAAAAATATGAAACTCTTTCAAAAGAACTTGAAGGAGTTAGTGAAACAAAGGCTGATTTAAACAAAAGAATTTCTGACCTTGAACTTAAAATTAATCAAAACACACAATTTAAGTCTTCACTAGAATCTGAATTAAAAGAGCTTTCAATTGAGTATGACTCAGTTAAAGAAAGATTGCAAAAAATTAACATCGCAATGGCTAGAGAAAGTGAAAGAGATAGATTGATTGCTGATGGCAATTTAGTTGCTAATAAAGAAGAACAAATTGCATCATTCAAATCTCTACTTGAAAAATCTGCTCAAAGAATCAATTACTATGAAGCAGAAAGTAAAGCTCTTAACATTAGAATAAGCGAGAATAGAAAAGTTCTTGAGTCATATGAAAATGAACTAAATAATTTAGGCATTCTTCTAAATAAAAAAGATAGTGAAATTTTTAAAGTTCAAACCCACATAAGTCTTCTTAAGCAACAGAAGGAAAATAGTTCAATGTTATTTAAAGGCACAAAAACTATTTTGGAAAATAAAGCCTTTTTTGGCAAATCATTAAAAGGTACTGTAGCAGACTTAATTAAGGTTGAACCACAATATACAAGTGCTATAGAAGTTGTCTTAAATAATGCTCTTCAACATCTTGTTGTTGATAAGTCTGAAACTGCTGTTAAAGCTGTTGAATTTTTAAAACAAAATAAAGGCGGAAGAGCAACATTTATTCCTTTAACATCTATTCAGCCAAAGAATGTAAGAGATGATCATTTATTAGCTATTCAAGGACAACCAGGCTTTGTTGGTATTGCTTCAAATTTAATTCAAATTAACCCAATTTATGATATTTTAGCTAAATTTTTATTAGGGAATGTTATTGTAACCTCAGATATAAAGCAAGCTAATAAAATTTCAGAAATTTTAGATCGTCGTTATATGATTGTTACTCTTGAAGGCGACATTATTCGTGCTGGTGGTGTTATTGTTGGTGGTACTAAATCAACAACCGAAACCCTTTTAAATATTGATGATAAGTTAAAAGATTTAGAAAACTTACTTCCAGGGCTTGAAGCTGCAATTGCAGTTGATAGAGCAAAACAAAATGAGATTTATAATTATCGTCGTTCATGTTTAGAATTAGATAGCCAACTAAAAAATCAAGTTGCTAATGTAATTTCTCAAAAATCTAATGAACAAGCTATTTTCGATGAATTAAACTTAAAATTAAAGAACATTAGCGATAGAGAAATTAAATTAGAATCAGACAGCGTAAGTATCCAAAGCAAAGAGTCAGATTTTGAAGTTTTATCATCAAGAAAGAGTGCTCTTGAAGCTGAATATAGAGCTAAAGATGAAAGAATTAAAACTCTTAGTCAAGAAATTAATTCTGCACAAATGCTTAAAAATGATTATGATTCAACATTAAGAAAATTATTAGATTCATTTGCTACAAAAATGGCTGATAAAGAAAAGTCAAAAGTGTTCTTAGAACAATCACGTGAAAGACTTGCTGCTCAATATAAATTAACTTTTGAAGCTGCTCAATCTCAAGGTTATAAACTTGAGATGCCACATGATCAAGCTAGTGAAATTGTTAGAGAGATAAGAGAAGAGATTGAAAAACTTGGAAGCATTAATCTCGAAGCTCTTGAACAATTAGTTGAAGAAGAAAAACGTTATAACGACTATGCTGAAAGTGAAAGTGAGTTATCTAAAGCTAAGGAAATTCTTGAAAGCGCTATTGCTGATATGGATAAAATAATAACCACTAGATTAACAAATATTATCCATGATGTTAATGAAGAATTTAATAATGTTTTTGCTACTATGTTTGGTGGTGGTAGTGCTAAATTGTTCTTTAGCGATCCAAACAATGTTCTTGATTCAGGTGTAGAAATTGAAGCAACTCCTCCAGGTAAAAATATTAAAAATCTTAAGTTATTCTCAGGTGGTGAAAAATCACTAATTGCTATTTCATTACTATTTGGTATTCTTAAAGCAAGACCTCTTCCATTATGTATTTTAGACGAAGTTGAGGCCGCACTTGATGAAGCTAATGTTGTGCGTTATGCAGAATACTTGCAACAATTAAAAGAAAAAACTCAATTTTTGGTTATTACTCACCGTCATGGAACAATGTCAAGAGTTGACTCCCTTTTTGGCGCAACAATGCAAAATAGAGGTGTTACAACATTCTTTAGTATTCAACTTGCAGATGCTAAAAAACTTGTTGATGACGAGCAAAAAGATTATTTAAATGACTCAACTTTAAATAATTAGTAAACAAAAAAACTCAAGCTTAATGCTTGTTTTTTTGTTGCTTTCTTAGCATCTATATTATTTAATTTTTAAATTTTCTTGCTTACTAAATTAAAGTTAATTTTTACAATAATATTTTGAATATTTTCGATTTATATTATCATAAAAATATGATTAATAATGTAAAAATAAATGACTTGCATACTAAGATAACTGATATTCAAAAATTAATTAATAAAATATCTCTTGAAAATGATGTTGAAAATTTATACAAAATTTTTGAAAATGAAATACCACAAGATATTACTCCATCATTTGCAGATTTTTTAGAAATAAAAAACATTTTAGAATATGATAAATTACAAAAAGATTGTACAGTTAACTATAGATTAAATGAATTAAGGGAACAAAATAAACTTGAAACAAAATTTGTTTCTTATAACCAAACAACTCAGTATAACTTTTTAGATCATACTGAAGTCATTGTTCATAATATTGAAGCTATACCTAAAAATGAACTAAAGAATTTGGTTGATCAATATTACAACAACATTTTAAAAAACAAACTTTTAGCTAAATTAGATTCTTTTATTCATGAATATAAGTGTGAGAAAGAGCTTGATAAATGTTCAACATGAGATCCTAAAAAGTCGAGAGAACTAGTTAAAGATGAAGAATATGTTTTATATTTACTAGGTAATGATTGAAAATAAGTTTGTTCTTTAAAATTATCATTTGCAGAAAAGAAAAATTATTTTTCTTTTTTTATTGTCTAAAATTTAGTTATCATATTCAATAAAAAGTAGTAATAAGCAAGTGATTACATAAAGTCTAATTTTACTAAATAAGCTATTTTATAGCCTTATAAAGTATTTATATAATGATGTTTTTAATATTTGTTTTGAAAAAATTAGATTAGTTTATTTGTTCTAATTTATTTAATTTTTCTTTATTTTTTATATGATATTAATAAAGCTATATGCAATAATTTAAAAAAGCAGGTAATTATGAAATTATTAAGAAAAATATCAATAATATCAACATTTTCTTTTGGTCTCTTTCCACTAGCGCTTATTCAAACATCTTGCAACAATAATTCATCTAAAACAGATATAGATGATGAAAATAAAATAAATGAAGTGGCCAAAAGTGTAATTATTGATATTAAAAATAAACAAAATATAACAAGTGATTTTATAACAAAAGATAACATTAGTGAGTATGCTATAGTTAACAATTTAGATGATAATTATTCAATTGTTTATGAAGAATTAAATCCGGGTGATAAATCATTAGAAATAAAATTTAAAATAGAAAAAAATGGAAAAAGTTCTCAAAGTTCATTACTTAAAGTATCAGGTTTTGCCGAACCTATTAGTGATATAAAAATAATTGATAATGATACAAGTGCTAAGGTAAATCAAATTAGAGCATCATACAAAGGTTTAAATAATCAAAAAGAAGTTCTTCCAAGTGAAGTTAAAAATGATGATATACAATTTGATAATTTACAAGAAGGTTGAAATATAGATAATATTGAACTTAAACAAATTAACAAAAGAGGAATTTTGAAAGTAACTTTTAAAGTAAAAGATAAAGATGGGAATTCGGTCAATAATCACGTTGAAAGAACTATAACTGGTTTTAAAAAGCAATGAAAAACTAATCAATAAAAAAATATTTGATTAAAATATGCCTCAAAAGGATGGCATATTTTTTTCAAAAAGAATAGCTGTCAAAAAAATAATTTGACTTATTAACTTATTTAATAATGTTTTATAATTCATAATATGAATTTAAGTAGAATTTTTGAAATGCAGAAGGACTTAGATAAAGCGATAAGTTCAAGAAATGATATCGACACATCAAATAGAAAAATATCTAAGGCAGATTTTAATGATATGCAACTTTTAGCAACTTTAGTTGAAACTGCGGAGTTTGCTAACGAAGTTCAGACATTTAAATATTGAAAAGCTAATAAAACAGTAAATCCAGAAAAAGCGCTTGAAGAATTTGCAGATATATTACATTTTTTAGGATCATTTGCATATAAATATGATGTTGACCCAAATATTGAACCACTTATAATGTCTGAAAATGTAAATCGGCAAATATGTCTATTATTTAGTACTATTAGTAGTGCAATTAACAATCTAAACAAATATGTAATTGGACAAATGTTGGCTTTATTATTAGGGGCTGCAAAACTATTAAATTACAGTGAAGAAGAAATAATTAAATGATACGATATTAAAAATAAGAAAAACTATGAAAGAATTAAGGATAAATATTAGCTAAGAGTTGGGATGATAATGAGAAAAATATTTAGAGCCCCTGCTCTTTTTATATCAATAACAAGTCCTATAATTGTTCTTTCATGTGTAAAAAATTACAAAGGCGATGAAAATAGAAATAAAATCGTTAAAGATATTTCATTCCGTGATGTATCGAAATCATATAAATTTATTAATCAAAATCCAAAAATTAAAACATATTTTTTTGATAATAAAAATACACCTTATATATCTGTTCCACAAGTATTAAAAACTCTTGATGGCGCTGTGAACAATTCTGCTATAAATAAATCCCTTTCAGGGTTTTTTGATAATAAAAATTATTCAAAGTATCATGCAAACAACGCAAGTGTTAAATTTGATTGAATTGAAAACACTATTGAAATTTCCAACACAAGAGTTTTTCATATTTTTAACAGTCAAGTTGATATTGATTACGGGAAAGATTTAAAATTGTATACCTATAAAATAGACAATTTGGACAATAAGAATATCACTATTGATTTAGATAACTATGGATGAGATATATATTCCATTAATAAAGAACCAATTATTCCATTAGCTGTTTTTAATAGCTTGTTTTTAAGTCCAAATTATTACAATTTGTACTATAATGGTTCAGAATTTTATGGTGGTGATTTGCTAATTCCTTCAAGATTTCGAACTAAAGATGGAAAGGGGACTGAACTAGGCAATGAGTTTATAATAAATCCAGTATCAAAAGATTCAAGAATTGATGCTTACAACTCATTACGTTTTAACTTTGACTATTTTTATGGCCTAAGAGAAGAAAAGGGTTATAAAAGTGGTGAATTTGATAAATTTATTCATCCAAAAATTATTCAAAAAATTCTTTCTACAGATGAAAGTATTTATAATGAAGGATATTTGCAGTTGTTTTATGGTCAGTTGAATGATTTGCATTCAAAGATATTTAATTATGGATATAAAACAGATTTTAATAATATTCAGCCAAATAGTAAGATAATAGAAAAAGCAAATGAAAATTATAAACAAACTATAGATAGTAAATTTGAATCTGTTCATGAAATATTTAAAAATGCAAGAAATAATTTACAAAGTGCAAGAGAAAAGCAAATTAATGAGATTTTAAAAAAAGAAAAGGTCATTAATGTTGATGACTATGAAAGACTAAATCATGGACAAATGCCTATTGTAAGGTTTCTTGATAATAATACAGCTGTCATTACTATTGACAATTTTGTAGTGGGCGCAATAGAAGAGTTAAAAGACGAAAAGCCTTATAAATATGACACATTTGAATTAATGAAAAAAGCTTTAACAATTATAAATAGCAAATTTTTAAAAGGAAAAATAATTCTTGATTTATCTTTAAATACAGGCGGTTCTGCTGTGGCATTATATAAAACTATGGCACTGATGAAACACTCATCAATATTTAGAGAAAATAATAAATTTGAAGATATAGTTATTACATCAACTAATATTCTTAATAAAGAAAAAACGGAGATGACATATAGAGTTAATGTTCCTGAGCATATTAAAGGCAATTATGATTGATATATTCAAACTAGCCCTGTAACTTATAGCGCTGCTAATGCTCTTGTTGCTAACATGTATGCTGATAAAATTAATAAATTTGGTGCAAAAACTAAATTAATTGGACAAAAATCAGGCGGCGGAGCAGCTGTAATTATTCCTATTGTTTTAAGTGATGGAACAAAAATAATAATCAGTTCAAATAGTTTAATAACTTACCGTGATGAAAAAAGTAATTATCACTCTGCTGAAAAAGGTTTTAAAGTTGAAGATAAGTATTTAATTAAAAATCATTTTGATTACTATAAAAAAGACAAATTATTAAGTTTATTGAATCAAGATTAAGCAAAAAAAGCCGAACGACTTGTTACGGCTTTTTTGTATAAATATTATTTTTCGACATTCATTTGTTCAGCTACTTCAGCAGCAAAATCAACTATTTTTTTCTCAATGCCTTCACCCAAACCTAAACGATTTGCTTCAAGTAATGTATTTTTGTGTTCCATTAAATATTGAGCAACAGTTTTTGAATCATCCATGATTAAAGCTTGTTTTTCAAGTGTAATTTCAGCAATCTTTTTATCCATTGCACCTTTTAAAATGCTTTGTTGAACTTTTTCAGGTTTTTCTTCAAATCTTGGAGGTTTAACAAATTCTGATTCAAATCTTTTAATAACTGATTCAGGAACATCAGATACTAAAATATATTCAGGGTTCATTGCGCTTAAATGCATTGCAACATTTCTAGCCGATTCAGCATCAGAACCTTTAACTTTAACAATAGCACCAATTTTACCATTGATGTGAACAAATGTTGATACAAGTTCACCATCAAAAGCTATTTTAATAATGTATCTTCTAAGTTCAATTTTTTCACCACATTTAGCACTATAATCAGAAATTAAATCAGCAATTGTTTCTCCACTATTTGATTTTAATGTTAAAGCAACTTCAGTTGAGCAATTTTCTTTAACAAGTGTTGTTGAGTTTGAAGCAATAATTGAAGCTATTGTATTTGCTAATGCAACAAATTCTTCACCATGAGCAACAAAGTCTGTTTCACAGTTAACCTCAACAAGAGCCGCCATCTTATCATCACCTGCAGCTACTACAAGACCATCAGCAGAAACTCTGTTTGCTTTAGAAGCAGCTTTGATTTTTCCACTTTTCTTTAAGTATGAAATAGCTTCTTCAACATTTCATTCAGAAGCTTCAAGAGCTTTTTTACAGTCTGACATACCAGCAGCTGTTCTTTCTCTTAATTCTTTAATTAAAGCCATCTTATCCATAATATATACCTCGTTTTATTATTCACTTTGAGATTCTGATTGTGATTTTTCTTCACTAGTTGCTGTATTTTCTTGAGTTTCAGTTGAATTATAAGTTCTTCTAGGATTTAAAGTTTTTTGAAATCTTTGTATTCTTGGTTTGTCTGATTTAAATTCTGGTAAAACAATGTTTTCATCAGGTTGGAATGCAAACTTAGCCTTTCCACCACGCGCTACAGAAATAGCGTCAGCTAAAATTGTAATAATTAAAGCAATACTTTTAGCAGAATCGTCATTAGCAGGAATACCAAAATCTACTGAATCTGGATCTGAGTTTGAGTCAAGAATACCAATAACTTTAACACCTTTGCTTCTTGCTTCTTTAACAGCAATAGCATCCACATTAGGGTCAGCAACTATCATAAATGCAGGTAATGATTGCATTTTTCTAATACCTTCAAGGTTTTTGTGTAATTTATCAAGTTCTTTTTGTTTTAAAAGACCTTCTTTTTTAGTGTAACCTTGGAAGTTATTTGCTGCAAGTGCTTCAAGATCTTCCATTGTTTTAACTCTTTTAAAAATTGTTGAAGCATTTGTTAATGTACCACCTAATCATCTTTCTGATACATAAAAACTACCTGTTCTTAAAGCATTTTCTTTAATTGTTTCTTTAGCTTGCTTTTTTGTACCAACAAAAATAAATGATGTTCTAGGGTTTTTAGCAACAAATTTTAACAAAATGTTGTATGCGAATTCTAATCTTTGAACTGTGAAGTTTGCATTAATCATGTGCATTCCACGTCTTGCATGAGGATATAGAAATTCTTTCATTTTTGGGTTTCATGTACTTTTTTTGTGACCAAAGTATGTTCCAGCTTCAAGTAATTTTTCTCTTGAAACAATAGCTGGTTTAACTTCTTTAGCAGCTTTATCTTTTTTGTCAGCAACATTTTCTGTTGCGTTCATTTCTTGTTGTGTGTTTTCTACTGTTTCCATATTTTTCCTTTTAAATTTAGTTTGTTTTAACTTTCTATTATTTCGAACACTTAGCACCTTTTCGCAAGGCACACCCAAGTGAATTCATAATAGTGTTTAGATAATTAATTTTATAATTATCAAATGTATATACTAATGATCATAATATATAAATTCTTTTTTTATTTTAACATAAATTTGCTTTAAAAAAAGTAAAAAAATGATGTCAAAATGAAGCGAAAAAATGGTTTATTTTTTTATGACTTATTATTTAAATAATATTATAATTTAAGCATGTTATCTAGTTAATAACATAAGTTTTGGAGAATAAAATACGAATGAAATATAAAGAAATAGAACGGATAATTTTAGTGTTTATAATTTTAATTATCTTGTTTTCTTTTATTTTTATTTCTTTTTATAAGTGGACAAAATTAAGTTTAATTTTAGGTTTTTTAGCAGGCGCTTCATTGTCTTTTATTTTTTTTATATTTAGAGAATTATTTAGCTATAAAATAGTTCTATATAGAAAAAAAGGAGCAATTTTTTTAAGTTTTATTCAATTTACTATAAATGCTATTTTAACTATTGTAATTACAACTTTAATTTTTTGAATAAATAGTAAGTCATTTGAAAATGGAACAAATCTTTATCTAGAGCATAGTAAAAAATATCTATTTTATCCTTTTAATTTTATTACTTATATTTTTGGTTTATCAATTGTAAAAATTAGTATTTTGTTTTCATTAATTAAATTTAAAGAAAGGAGGCTTAAAAAGTAAATGAAAAATAGAAATATTTTTAAAGATTGACTAAATGGTGGATATGCTGATTGGAATCAAAAACAACTTTTGTCATTGATTTTTGTTGTTCTTGTTTGTTTAATTATTTCACTAATTGTCTATGTTAAGATCAAAAAGGATGCAAGGCCTGATAAGGCTCCAAGTGGCTTCATTTTGATTATGGAAGGTTATGTAAATTATATAGATCACTCATTTGATGACAGTACTGATTACAAAATTCCGAAGGCACGTTTTTATATTTTTGGTTTAGCAACATTTTTATTTTTGGGAAATATACTTGGTATGATAGGTTTAGAACCAATAACATCATCTTATTCAGTTGCTATAGCGCTTGCTCTTGTGACTTGATTAGGTATTTATATTACGGCTTTAATTTACCAAAAATGGCGTTTTATAGGCAGATATAAAAATCCAATTGAAATTGTTGGACAGTTTTCTCCACTTATTTCTGCTAGTTTTCGTATATTTGGAAACATAATAGGTGGCGGAACAATAGTGTTTATGCTTTATTATTTTTGTGGTTATTTATGAACTTTAATTATCCCGGGTTCAGAAGCATGACCTTTATTAGCAGTTATTTTTACACCATTTTTACATATATATTTTGATCTTTTTAGTGCCTTCATTCAAGCTTTAGTATTTTGTTCTTTAACTACAATTTGATGGTCTCAAGAAGTTCCAGATGTAGTTATAGCAAAATCAGGTAAGTCAATATCTTTAGAAAAAACAGTTGAAGTTGCTCATAGCAATTTATCTAAAAACATTTATTAGGAGGAGTTATTATGACAGGAGATATAGGAAAAGGATTAATAGCTATAGGAATTGGTCTAGCTATGTTCGGTGGTGTAGGTGTTGGTCTTGGACAAGGGCTAGCAGCTGGTAGAGCCGCTGAAGCAGTTGGTAGAAATCCTGAAGCAGCTGGAAAAATTAGAACAATGATGCTTGTTGGACAAGCTGTTTCTGAATCAGCAGCCATATATTCTTTAGTTGTTTCAATTCTTTTAATGTTTGCATTCTATTAGGAATTAAAAAATGATTTTAACCAATTATCACTATGCATTGAAATATAGTGCAGAAGCAGATGATGTAAAATCTGATGGTATTAAAACGGAATTAGTTGATAAGTTTAAAACAATTTTTCCAACTTATCCGATGATTATTGCTACATTAATAGCTTTAGTTTTAGTAATTTTAATTTTATGATTTTTGCTTTATAAACCTATAAAAAAGGCAATAAAAGAAAGGCAAGATTATATTCAAAAAAATATTGATGAAGCAAAAGAATCTAATCAATTATCACAAGAGAAGTTAAAAGAAGCAAATAAAAGATTAGCTGAAGCATATGTTGAATCTGATGAATTAGTCAAGAATGCTAAATTACATGGTGAAAAAATTATTTCTGATTATACTGATAAAGCTAGAATAGAATCCAAAAGAATCATAGAAAGAGCCCAATCAGAAATCGAAACAGAACGTATTAAAATGGCTCAAGAGTCTAAAAATAATATAGCAAATGCTGCTATTGAAATTTCTAAGAAAATAATAGGTAATGAAATTTCTAAAAAAACTCAAGATGAAATTATTAATGCATATTTAAACGACGAAAGTAATAAATAATTATGTACACAAAAGCGAATCCTGATGGGTATGCCTTAGCTCTATATGACTTAATAAAAGAAGAAAAAAACATAGAAAAAACTTATGACTCTATTGCTTCTTTCTATAACTTAGTTAAAGAAAATATTGATGTTATTAATTTTTTAAAAAGTTTCAAAGTTTCGCAATATGATAAATTTAAAATAATTGATGAGTTTGCACTAAATGATGATAAATTAAAAACATTTAGTACTTTTTTGAAAGTAGTAACAAAAAATAATTATGCTGGAGCATTAATTAGAATTTTGTCTATTTACTTAAAAATTGTTGAAAAAGAACTTGGTATTATAAGGGCAAATATTATTACAGCATTTGAAATTGAAGAAAAAATACTTGAAAAAATTAAATTGAAACTAGAAAAAAATTTGTCTAAAAAGGTTATTTTAAAGACCTATTTAGATAAATCGTTGATTTCAGGTTTTAGAATTGAGTTTAATAACAAAATTATTGAACAAAATATTAAGAAAGACTTAGAGAAGATAGGTTTATTAATGAAGAAAAATAAAGGAGGTTTAAATGGCTAGACAATCAAATGATATTAGTAGAATAATTAAAGATCGTATTAGAAATTTTGACTCTAAGATTGATTATGCAGAAGTTGGATATATTGTTTCTATTGGCGACGGCATTGCATTAGTTAATGGTCTTGATAATGCTAAAAGTGGTGAAATTATTAAATTTAAAGATAATATTTATGGTCTTGTCTTAAACCTTGAAGAAGAAGTTGCAGGTGTTGTTATTTTTAACGGTGCAAATAAGCTTAGTGAAGGTGATGAATGCAGAAGAACTGGTGAAGTTATTTCTGTTCCTGTTGGAGATGCACTAACTGGCAGAGTTGTTGATGCATTAGGTAACCCTATTGATGGTAAGGGTGAGATAAAATATAAACGCAAGAGAGAAATATTTAAAGTTGCTCCGGGCGTTATGACTCGTCAAGAAGTTAATGAACCACTTGAAACTGGTATTATTGCAATTGATTCAATGATTCCAATTGGTAAAGGTCAGAGGGAATTAATTATAGGCGATAGACAAACAGGTAAAACATCTATAGCAATTGATGCAATAATTAATCAAAGAGATAAAAATGTAAAATGTATTTATGTTGCAATCGGACAAAAAAATTCAACTGTTGCTCAAATTGTTAAGAAATTACAAGATTCAGGAGCTATGGAATATACAACTGTTTTAGTTTCCAGTGCTTCTGAATTAGCTCCTCAGCAATACATTTCAGCTTACTCTGGAACAACAATTGCTGAAGAGTGAATGTCTGAAGGGAAAGATTGTTTAATTGTTTATGATGATCTTTCAAAACATGCTATAGCTTATAGAACTCTTTCTCTTTTATTAAGGAGACCTCCTGGTAGAGAAGCTTACCCTGGTGATGTTTTTTACTTGCACTCTCAATTATTAGAAAGAGCAGCAAAAGTAAATAAAGATTTTGGTGGCGGTTCAATTACTGCTTTGCCAATTATAGAAACTCAACAAGGGGATATTTCAGCTTATATTCCAACTAATGTTATATCTATAACTGATGGACAGATTTTTACAAGAGAAAATCTCTTTCTTTCTGGCCAAAGACCTGCCGTTGATGTTGGATATAGTGTTTCTCGTGTTGGTTCAAGTGCTCAAAGTAAATTTATGAAAGAAGTTTCCGGCTCATTAAAATTGGAATTGGCACAATATAATGAAATGTTAGCTTTTGCCCAATTTGGTTCTGATTTAGATGATTCAACTTTGTCTATTCTTAAACATGGTGCAAAAGTTTATGAAATAATCAAACAAGATCAATATTCTCCTATTGATCAATATTCTCAAGCAGTAATTTTGTTAGGTGTTAAAGAAAGAATCATTAATCCACTTCCTGCAGAACATATAAAAAGATATAAAGATGAAGTTATAAGATTTATGACTAAAGACATTGAGGGACTTAACATTTTAGAAAAAATTAAATCAAATAAAAATGCCTTTAATGACGAAATTAAAAACTTATTAACCAATAAACTTGTTTCAATAGTAAATAAAATAATAGTTTCATTGCATGATTATAATCCGGATGATAATTTACCAATGCCTCAAAAATATATTTTTGACAAAAAGGACTAAATTATAGTTATATATGGCTAATATTCAATCTATAAAAAACAGAATGAATTCTGTTAAATCAATCAGAAAAATTACGCATGCCATGGAACTTGTGTCCTTTTCAAAGCTTAAAAAAGCTAAAAAAGACCATGAAGAAATCACAAAATACAATAGTTTAATTGATGAAACTTTTCAAAAAATATTTGAAAATATGTATGAAGATGAAATAAATGAATTAATAAGATCAAGAAGTACTACGAATACAAAATTATATGTTGTTATTACTAGTAATTTTGGATTAGCTGGAAGTTATAATTCTAACATTATAAAATTAGCAAAAGATTGCATAAAGCCAGAAGATAAAATAATTGTTATTGGTTCTTATGGAGAAAGAGTTTTTAATCATTTATTTAAGAACCAAATAGTAGCTTCATACTATGCTACAAATTTAAAAGAGTGGCATTCATTAGTTCATAAAATCGTTAAAGTAGCAGTTAAAATGTATTACAAAAATGAGATTAGCTCAATAAATGTTATATATACAAAATTTATAAATAATTTGCTTCAAAAAGAAACATTGGATACTATTTTTCCATTTGACGAGAAGAAAATAAAAGAATATGTTAGAAATGAAAATATTGACCACAAGCTAGAATTTGAACCCAATCCAGCAACAATTTTAAAGGAGGCTATACCCCTTTACATTGACGCAAAATTATATTTAACTATTTCAGAGTCTCAAATTTGTGAAATTGCATCAAGGCGTATTGCTATGGAGAGCGCTACTGATAATGCTGATAAATTAATAGATGAACTAGACATTGAGTTTAAGAGAAAAAGACAAGGAAAAATTACAAATGAGATTATTGAAATTGTTTCAGGAGCAAATGCTGTTTAATAAATTGATTTGTTTTATAGCATTATAAGAAAAAAGGAGATTACAATGACCGACAATAATGATAAAAAAAATAATATAGGAAATATAGTTCAAATTGTTGGACCAGTTGTCGATGTTAGGTTTGAAAAAGGTAGTTTACCTAAATTGTTAAACGCTTTAACAGTTTCTCTTAATGATGAAATCTTTACATTTGAAGTAGCTCAACACATTGGTGATGATACAGTTAGAGCAATCTCTATGGTTTCTACTAATGGTCTTTCTCGTGGTTTAGAGGTATTAGACACTGGCAAACCAATTTCTGTACCTGTTGGTAAACAAGTTTTAGGGAGAATGTTTGATGTTTTAGGTAATCCTATAGACTTAAAAGAAAAACCAAAAGGTTTAACTGTTCCTATTCATGCTACTGCTCCATCTTATGAACAACAAAAAACAGAAAGTGAAATTTTTGAAACTGGTATCAAAGTTATTGACCTTCTGGTGCCATATGTAAAAGGTGGAAAAATAGGGCTATTCGGTGGAGCTGGAGTTGGTAAAACTGTTTTAGTTCAAGAATTAATTAATAATATTGCTAATGAACATGGTGGGTTATCTGTTTTTGCTGGAGTTGGTGAAAGAACTCGTGAGGGTAATGATCTTTATAATGAAATGAAGGCATCAGGAGTTATTGAAAAAACAGCTCTTGTTTTTGGGCAAATGAATGAACCGCCAGGGGCACGTATGCGTGTTGCTTTAACTGGTTTAACAATGGCTGAGTATTTTAGAGATCATGAAAAACAAGATGTTCTTTTATTCATCGACAACATATTCCGTTTCACTCAAGCTGGTTCTGAAGTTAGTGCTCTTTTGGGCCGTATGCCAAGTGCTGTTGGTTATCAACCAACATTAGCTACTGAGATGGGACAACTTCAGGAAAGAATAACTTCTACAAATGACGGTTCTATTACTTCGGTACAAGCTGTTTATGTTCCTGCTGATGATTTAACTGACCCAGCGCCTGCTACAACTTTTAGTCATTTGGATGCTAAAACTGTTTTAGATAGAAATATTGCGGCTCTAGGTATTTATCCAGCTATCGATCCGCTTGAATCATCATCAAGATTATTAGACCCTCTTTCTGTAGGACAAGAACATTATGACACAGCTCGTCAAGTTGTTTCAATATTACAAAGATTTAAAGAACTTCAAGACATTATAGCTATACTAGGTATGGGTGAATTAAGTGATGAAGATAAGAAAATAGTTGCAAGAGCTAGAAGAATTAGGAATTTTTTAAGCCAACCATTCTTTGTTGCTGAAAAATTTTCTGGTAAAAGCGGAAAGTATGTAAGAATGAAAGATACTGTTCGAAGTTTTAAAGAAATACTTGAGGGAAAATATGATAATTATCCTGAAGAATTATTTCTTTATGCGGGCTCAATCGAAGATGTTAAAGATAGATTTAATAAATCAAAGGAAGATAAATAATTTTTTATTTATCTATAAATAAGTTCAATATGTGAAAATATTCTAATTTAAAAATTGTTACTCATGCGAAAGTTTTTTATGAAGGACCTGTTATAAGTGTTCAATTAAAAACTAAAAGCGGAGGACAAATAGTGCTTCAACCTAATAGAAGTGAATTCTTATCAACGATAGATATTGGCAAATTAATAATTAACCCTTTTGGAGAGAATTTAGAAACTAAAGTATGTTCTATTAGTGATGGAATTGTTTATGCCGATGAATCTAATATTCATATAATAACTAATGATATTATTTTCAGTGATTTAATAGATATTAACAGGGCTGAAAAAGAAAGAATCGAAACTATTGAAAGAATAAAAAATACAACAGATGTTGAAATGCTACAACATCTTGAAATAAAACTAAAACGATCTATTAATAGAATCGACATATCAAATCAATATAATTAAAACACCAAAATTGTATATGGTGTTTTTTATTTTTAAAAAATAATTACTATCTATAAGCTAAATAAATATCCATAAAATTAAAAATAGAAATGTATTTATTAGAGTTGAAAAATAAAAAAACACAAACATAAAATTATGTCTGTGTTCTAAATAATTATTTTGAAAGGTTGTAAAAAGCTTTTTCACCTTCGAATTCAGATTGGCTTCCTAATTCTTCTTCAATTACTAATAATCTGTTATATTTAGCAATTCTATCAGTTCTTGACATTGAACCAGTTTTGATTTGGCTTGTGTTAAGTGCAACAGCAAGGTCTGATAAAGTTGTATCTTCTGTTTCGCCTGAACGGTGTGAAACAACACATGCCATATTTGCCTTTTGAGCCTTGTTTATAGTATCAAGAGTTTCAGTTAATGATCCAACTTGATTTAATTTAATTAAGATAGCATTCATTGATTTGTTTTCAATTGCTTTTTCTAACAATTTAGGGTTTGTAACTGTTAAGTCATCGCCAACGATTTGAACTTTATCCCCAAATTTTGCTGTCATTTTAGCAAAACCTTCTCAATCACTTTCAGCTAAACCATCTTCAATAGAAATAATTGGATATTTATTAATTAATGAACCAAAGTATTCTATTAATTCATCTGTTGTATATTCTAATTTAACATCATTTAAATGTTCAAAACCAGAACGTTTTTCTATAATAGCATTTTTAAGTTTTTTAAATACATACTTTTTAGTAGTTTCATCATAAAGTTCACTACATGCAGAGTCCATAGCAATAGCAACAGCTTTTTCACCCTTTGTAGCTGGTATGTAACCTGCTTTTTTAATAGCTTCTACAAGGTAATCAAGAACTTCTTCATGACTTTTACAGTTTGGAGCAAAACCACCTTCATCACCAACTTGTGTACCATGTCCATCTCTTTTGAGTAATTTTGCAAGATTATGGAATACATGGTTAGCCATTTGTAAAGCTTCTCTTAATGATTTTGCACCAACTGGCATTATCATAAATTCTTGGAAATCAACAGTGTTTGAAGCGTGCTCTCCACCATTCATAACATTAAGCATTGGTAGTGGTAATATGTGAGCATTTGGTCCACCTAAATATTTATAAAGTGGAATTTCAAGTTCTGCAGCAGCAGCTCTAGCAACAGCTAATGAAACACCCAAAATAGCATTTGCACCAAATTTAGATTTTGTAGGAGTTCCATCTAATTTAATCATAGTTTCGTCAATTAATCTTTGATCAAAAACAGATAAACCTAATAATTCAGGAGCTATATGATTGTTAACATTATCAACAGCTGTCATAACACCTTTGCCACCGAATCAGTTATCTTCGTATTTTGTGCCTTTATCTCTTAATTCAAGAGCTTCTCTACTACCTGTACTTGCTCCTGAAGGTACATTTGCAACACCTATAAAACCATAGTCAGTTTCAACTTCAACTTGAATTGTTGGGTTACCACGTGAGTCTAAAATTTCGCGTGCGTGAATTCTTTCAATAATTGGCATTTATCCTCCCATAGATAATTTTTTCTTACATTATTCATTATTATAACAATATGAAATTTTTAATTATAAAATTGCTTGAACTTATTTTATTTATTTATGTAAAAAATTACATATTTACTATAAACAAAATTTAAATTTACAATGAATTTTATTTTTAAAAACAGACAATCAAAATTTCATTTTTTAAATGCTTAAATTAGTATATTAAATAATTATTTTTTTAAAAAAATGACTATTTAAAACGCATTATATTAAATATTTATGGTTTATTTTTTTCTAAAATAGCTTTTTTATAGTATTAAAAACTTGAAATTTTAATTTATTTGTTATTTGTGCTTTTTTGCTAAAATTTAAATTGCTATATGTTAATTATTATTGTTAATATGCGATATTAATGAATTTTAATTAGATATATAGTAGTGATGGATAGGACATGGTTGTAAGGCCATGCATAGGTTGGTTTTAGCGCTAAAATTACTACAATATTTTATGAAAGGAACTTAATATGGCAAAACTAGATTTTGACCGTAGCAAGGAACACGTTAATATTGGTACAATTGGTCACGTTGACCATGGTAAAACAACATTAACTGCTGCTATTGCTACAGTATTAGCAAAAAAAGGTTTATCAGAAGCTAAATCATATGATGCTATTGATAACGCACCAGAAGAAAAAGCTCGTGGTATAACAATTAACACATCACACATTGAATACAACACAGAAAAACGTCACTATGCACACGTTGACTGTCCAGGTCACGCTGACTATATTAAAAACATGATTACTGGTGCTGCTCAAATGGATGGTTCAATCCTTGTTGTTGCTGCAACAGATGGTGCAATGCCTCAAACAAAAGAACACGTTCTTCTTGCAAAACAAGTTGGTGTTCCTAAGATGGTTGTATTTTTAAACAAATGTGACATGATCAAACCTGAAGATTCAGAAATGATCGATTTAGTTGAAATGGAAGTTCGTGAATTACTTTCAAAATATGGTTTTGATGGTGACAATACACCAGTTGTTCGTGGTTCAGCTTTACAAGCTCTTCAAGGTAAAGAAGAATATGAAGCAAATATTATGGAACTTATGGATGCTGTTGACACATGAATCGAAAACCCAGTTAAAGACTTTGAAAAACCATTCTTAATGGCTATTGAAGACGTATTTACAATTTCAGGTCGTGGTACAGTTGCTACAGGTCGTGTTGAACGTGGTAAGTTAAATCTTAACGATGAAGTTGAAATCGTTGGTCTTAAAGCTACAAAGAAAACAGTTGTAACTGGTATGGAAATGTTTAGAAAGAACCTTAAAGAAGTTCAAGCTGGTGACAATGCTGGTTTATTACTTCGTGGTGTTGAAAGATCAGCAATTGAACGTGGTCAAGTTCTTGCAAAACCAGGATCAATTATTCCTCACACAGAATTTACAGCTGCAATTTACGTACTTACAAAAGAAGAAGGTGGTCGTCACACTCCATTCTTTAAAAACTATAAACCTCAATTCTACTTCCGTACAACAGACGTAACTGGTGGTCTTGAATTTGAACAAGGTCGTGAAATGGTTACACCAGGTGAAAACGTTAACTTAGTTGTTAAACTTATAGCACCTATTGCTGTTGAAGAAGGTACAAAGTTCTCAATCCGTGAAGGTGGTAGAACAGTTGGTTACGGTAGCGTAACAAAAATTATTAAATAATATTTTTAAATTTATTTTCTTAATTTATTTTTTTATTCCTTTATTTATTCTTTAAACTTTTTTCTCTTTAGTTTAAAGTATTATCTTCTTTCTAATTCTTAACATTTTATAAATATTAGTATAATAATAAAAAATGCAGGCTATGGCCTGTGTTTTATTTGTCTCATTATTTACTTTATAATATAAAATATATATGCTTTAAAAATATGAGGAAATAATGAAAAATAACAAAATTTTTGTAATAAATGAGGGACATTCATTAGAAGAAGTTGCAAAATACATTTTAGATAATTTGACTATTAATAAGACTATTTTGTTAAATGGGAATTTAGGTGCAGGAAAGACAACTTTAATAAAAAAAATAGCAGAGTTGATTGGAATAAAGTCGGTAATAACATCCCCAACATTTAATTACATGAAAAAATATGAAGGATTAGTTCATATTGATGCTTACTATTTGAACGGCGATATTGATGAATTTATAGATTATGTTGATAAAGGTGATATTTTAGCTATTGAATGAGCACAGAATCTTGATTTATCATTTTCAAACTATATTTTAATAAGTATAAATATTGGCGCAAATAATGAGCATATTTTTGATATAAAGGTGGTTAAATAATGAAACTTTTTTTAGACACTGCTAATGATGATTTTGTTATAGCTGCTTTTGACAATAACTTTAATTTAGTATACTCTGAGGTCATTAAAAAATATCAAAAAAAGGTTGAATTAATTCCTACATCTATTAAAAAAATGCTTGAAAAACTTCATATATCAATAGATTATTTTGATGAATTTTATACAAATTTAGGTCCTGGTTATTTTACAGGAGTTAGAATTTCACTTGTTTACTTAAGAACTATAGCCACAATTAAGAAAATACCTATTTTTACAATAAGTTCTATGCAGATTATGTCTCAACAAAAAAAAGAAAAAGATTCTTTTTTTATAAATGCAAAAGGTGAAAAATATTTTGAATTTATACGTTCATCTGATAGTTTTAATGTTTCCCAAATATCTTGTAAACAAGGAGTAAAGGATGAATATGATGAAATAAACTATGATAATTTTTTAAATAATTTCAAAGATTTCAGATCATTATTTAAGAGCTATAAAAATAATAATGATATAGAGCCATACTATATTAAATTACCTCAAATAGGAGCAAAAAAATAATATGAAAATTTTAGGTATAGAAACAAGTCATGATGATACATCTATTGCTTTACTTGAAAATAATAAAGTTCTTTCAATCGAAACAATTAGTCAAATTGATATCTTTAAAGAATTTGGTGGAACAATACCTGAAATATCATCAAGAGAACATGTTAAAAATATAAATCTTATTTTAGAAATTTTCCTTAAAAAGCATGATTTAAGTGATATTGATTACATAGCTTATACTGAGAAACCCGGCTTAATAGGAACATTACAAATTGGATATTTATTTGCTCATAGTCTTGCCTTGGTTTTAAATAAACCATTAATTCCCATTAATCATTTAGAAGGACATTTTTATTCATCAACCATAGATGGAAAAAATATTTCATATCCATCGCTTTGTCTTTTAGTTTCTGGAGGACACACTCAGTTAATGATTGTTAATAATCCCTTTGATATTAAAATTATTGGTCAAACATTAGATGATGCAGTTGGCGAAGCTTTTGATAAAGTTAGTTCAAGATTAGGACTTGGATTTCCTGGCGGGCCAACAATTGATAAAATTTCCCAAAAATATGTCGGAGAATATATTAAATTTACAGAGCCAAAAACGCCAAATGAACTAGATTTTTCTTTTAGCGGATTGAAATCACAAGTTATAAATTATTATCATAATAAGCAGCAAAGAGGCGAAAATCCTGATGTTTTTCAAATTGCTTCAAGTTTTCAAAATTGTGCAATTAATTATTTAATTAATAATGTTAAAAAAGCATTAGATAAATATCCTAATGTTAAGTCATTAGTGCTTGCTGGTGGAGTAAGTGCAAATACTTTGTTAAGAAGTAAATTTTTAGAAATAAGTGAAATAGCAATCATTCCTGATTTAAAATATGCTACTGATAATGGTGCGATGATTGCATCATGTGCCTTTGAACAAATTAAATATTTAAATAGTAAATAAGTGAAAGGAAACAATGAAAAGAAAATTATTTGCAAAATTATCTGTTCCAGTTTTGCTAATTCCTTTTACTGTTCTTTCATGTAGTAAACAAAAAAATGAAAATATTTTTGGAATAGAAAACAAAGATTATGTTGAAGTTGAAGATATTTTTTATGGAATATCATTATCTGAACTTAAAAGAACCACTCTTGAAAATTTATATGAAAATTTAGTTAATAAAAACATTAAATTGAAATTAGATAATGACGTAAATAACTATAAAATAAATGAAAATGATAAAGATATATTGTTTCTTTATAAAAATAATTGATATTCACTTAAATCATTTACGACAAAAATTAAAGATTTTAATTTTGAAGATTTAGTGAAAAAGTTTTCGTTAACCAATAACAATGGCCACTACAAAATTATTAGATCAGATGATAAAAATGGTGCTTTAGATGTTGATATTTTGTTTAATTTTCAAAGAGAACATAATAAAGAAGCTTCACATTATAATCAATACAAAGATTTAATTTTCAAAGAACGGTTTGAAAAAGATAAAATTCAAAGTTATATAATTCCTGATTTACAATTTTTAATTCAAGAGTATATTAGGATTCCTGACAAAAAATTTCCACAACAAACAATGTTAAATAATATCAGAGCAAAAGGTTTTAAAAATTTAGAAAATCAACAAGATTTTCTAGAAAAAAGGCTTCAAGAAACTATAAATTTGTTTGTTTTTAAAAATGGAAATGATAAATATTTAGAAAAAATAAAAATTAAGAATATTAAGGTTGTCAGTGACAAGATTATTAGTTTAAATATCGATATGTTTGCAAGTGATGGTAGTTCGATATTAAATGATGAACAAAAAAATATGAAATTTTATATATCTAATTTCTATGATGGCAGATATGAGCAATATGAGGACTTGAAAACCGAAAAATCATTACAAATAGATCCTGATAATGAAATTTTACTAAGTGAAAAACACAATTTACCTGAGGTAAAATTTAGAAAAAATCCACTTTCATGAATGACTATTGACAACTTAGCACATCCAAATTATTCTTATAGTGAATTTAATTTAAATGGATTAGCAATGGTTTTCCACTTGTTAAAAGATGACATTTATTTATCTAAAAATAATGTTGAATTACCCTATAAAATAGGAGGATTCAAAAATACTAAATTATTAAATAATTCTCATTCAATTGGGAAATTAATTCTTTATGATGAAAAAAATATAGAAAATTATTTATATTCAATAGATTTTAATTTACATCATCATATAACATCTCAAGGATATTATTTAACTAATGAATTAGGAATAGATAAGCAAGACACTAATAAATATTTTAGTTATTCAACAAATGATAAGAAATTTGATGAGTATGGAAACTTAACTATGCCAAAAAGTATAAAACCAGATGATTTTTTCAACGAAAACTTTAATGATATTTTTAATTTTTTAATACATAAACAAATTAATAATATTAATCTATGAAGAAATAATTCAATGGATTCAATTTCAGTTTATGAAGTTATAAAACATAAAAAATTTTATGAAAAATGATTATCAGTTATTATCTCGCAATATGTTCTTTTGTATAACATAAGATCTAATCAAAATGATGAAAAAACACTAATTAAATATGTAAAAATTACTTTACCAGATGGCGATAAATATGATTCTAAAATTCATGGATTAGGTAATTTGCCAATAAATGTTCAGTTCATTGATCATAATAATAATCCTATGCTAAAAAATGTTAATAATAAATTTTTACTAACTGGTTTTAAAGGTTATGATAGAAGTAAAATAGAACTTAAAAAGAGTGAGTTTAATAATCAAAATATAAGTTATGATACTGAATTTCCATATAAAAATAGAACGCTTCCATATTTAATTAATTTTGACTAAAAACTTTATAAAACAGACAAAAAAGAAAATTGGCCATTTTCTTTTTTTAATTATTTTAAAAAATCATTAAGTTTTATGCTAATTAACTTAGCATATGAACCTACTATAAGTGAAATCTTATTGGTTGATAACATAACTCCTGATATATATTTAAGTTTTTTTAAAGCTTCAACATTTATTAATTCTTTTTCTTTAAATTTTACTTTTAAACTGGATATAGAATTATCTACAGATATTATATTTTTTCTTGTGCCGAGAAAATTAATTAATTGTTCAATATCAACACTTGAGTCTAATTTATTAATTTCTCCTCTTTTATTTTTTTGAATTTTTTTAGCTTTTAATTTTCAATATAATCAGCAGAAACCAATTGTAAAAATAGTTAATATTACAATTATAAATTTATCTTTTTTTGTCATTTTTATCCTTGTAGTCATAATTTTACAATATATTAATTTTAAATATTAATATCTTTTTTAATATTCACTAATAAATATTAAAATTAATAATAAAATTATTAATTATGTTAAGTTTTAAATATTAAAATTTAAATATAAATTATTGAGAGGCACAAAATGGATAAAAAAAGATTAGTTAGCGGCATAAAACCAACAGGTGATTTAACATTAGGAAATTATATTGGAGCAATTAAAAATTTTGTTAAGTTGCAAGATGATTATGAATCATATTTTTTTGTAGCTGATTTACATTCATTAACCATGGGCGATAGCAAAGCCGAAGAATTAAGGGAAAAAAGAAAAGAAATTATTGCTATGTATTTAGCTTGTGGAATTAATGTTGATAATTGTGCTATTTTTTACCAATCTGACGTTTATGAACATGTGTTAGCTCAATGATTATTAACTTGTGAAACAACACTTGGCGAGTTGAATAGAATGACGCAGTTTAAAGATAAAAGTCAAAAATTAGCTAAAGAGGCTAATGGAACTGAAAAAATTCCTGTAGGCTTATTAATGTATCCTACTTTGATGGCTGCTGATATTTTAATTTATAATCCTGATTTTGTTCCTATAGGAGAAGATCAAATTCAGCATTTAGAACTCACAAGAACATTAGCTTCAAGAATTAACAAAAAAAGAAAAATGAATTTAAAATTACCAAAAGGGTTTCTTCCTGAAGTTGGTGCAAGAATAAAATCTTTAAATGATCCAAATATAAAGATGTCAAAAAGCGAAAAGAGTACTTGAGGTACAATTTATTTAAAAGATGATCCCGAGTTAGCGTATAAAAAAATAATGAAAGCTGTTACAGATTCAGAAAATAAAGTTTATGCTTCAGATAACAAACCAGGAGTTACTAACTTACTTAATATTTATGCTTCTTTAAAAAACATTACTCTTGAAGAGGCCGAAAAATTATTTTCTAATTCTGATTATGCAACATTTAAAAAAGCCGTTGCTCAAGCTGTTAAAGATGAATTAATTATGATTCAATCAAGGTATGTTAATGCTCTTCAAAAAGTTGATTCAATTGCAGAAGAAGGTGCCAAAAAAGCCAGATTAATTTGTGGCCCCATAGTTTTAGAAATGTTAAAAAAATTTGGACTTAAGTAAAAGAGGAAATTATGAAAATATTAGCTAATAAAAAATTAAATCACACAACAAGCCACTTATTAGGAGCAGCTGTTGAAATTCTTTATCCAGATGTTAAATTAGGTTTTGGCCCAGCTACTGATGAAGGGTTTTATTATGATTTTGATTTTGCAGATTTCTTTAGTGAAAATGAGTTAAGCAAGATTGAAAAATTAATGAAAAAACTAGCAAGTAGAAATTTAATTACAATAAAAATTGATATTGATCAATATGATTTTTCTGATAAGCCCTATAAAAAAGAGTTATATGAAGAATTAGTTGCTAATGGTAAAGATGTTACTTTTTATGCATTACAAGATCCACTTAATAAAGAAATAGTTTTTAAAGATTTATGTGCTGGAGATCATGTTGAAAATACAAAAGTTATTAAGAACTTTAAATTATTAAACATTGCTGGTGCTTATTGAAGAGGAAATAGTGACAATAAGCAGCTAACTAGAATTTATGGAACATCTTGAGACTCTAAAGAAGAATTGGATAATTTTTTGGCCATTCTTGCAGACAGAAAAGAAAGAGATCATAGAAAAATTGGCAAAGAAATGAAGATTTTTACATTTAATTCTATGTGTGGTCAAGGTTTTCCAATTTGACTTGAAAATGGTATGTACATCCACAATGAAATTCGTAATTTAACTCTTAAACTTGATAAAAAATATGGTTTTACAGAAGTTCTTACACCTCATTTTGGTTCAGAAGACTTGTATAAAACAAGTGGTCACTTAGCTCACTATAAAGATGATATGTTTAAGCCGTTAGTGGTTGAGAATGAACGTCTTATTCCTCGACCTATGACTTGCCCACATCATATCTTGGTTTATAATACAGAAAAAAGATCTTATCGTGATTTACCAATTAGATATTCTGAACAGTCACAACTTTATAGATATGAAAAATCTGGTGCATTAACAGGGCTTGAAAGAGTTAGAGGCATGCTTTTAACAGAAGGTCATTTATTTGTTAGACATGATCAAATTGAACAAGAAGTTCGCAGAATGTATAGTCAAATTAAAGAAATGCTTGATATTTTTAATATTAAAATTAGTTATGTATCTCTTTCTTTAAGAGATTCTGAAAACAAAGATAAATATTTCAATGATGATAATATTTGAAATCAAGCTGAAGATATGCTTGCTAGAGCACTTGATGATATGCAAATTAAATATACAAAAGTCAAAGGTGAAGCAGCATTTTATGGTCCAAAAATAGATATTCAAATTGATACAGCATTAGGACATGAAATAACAGTTTCAACTATTCAACTTGACTTTTTACAACCAGAAAAATTTAATATTTCATATATTAACCATGAAAACAAAGAAGTTAGACCTGTAATGATTCATAGAGGTTTAATCGGTACTTACGAAAGATTTGTTGCTATCCTATTAGAACAAACTAAAGGTAATTTACCATTTTGAATAGCTCCAAAACAAGTTACTATAATTCCTGTAAATATGGATGAAAATTTAGACTATTGTGAAAAAGTAGCTAGTGAATTAATGCAAAATGATTTTAGAGTTAAAATCGATAATTCTAATGAAAGATTAAATAAAAAAATTAGAAATGCACAAGTTTCTAAATCAAAATATCAATTGATTTTAGGTTCTAATGAAATTGATACAAACACAATATCTTATCGTGAATATGGTTCTGAAACAACTCATAATACTAAATTAAGTGAATTTATTTCACTATTGGAATCATTAAGAAAAAATTATAAATAAAGCTATGAATAAGTCAAAAAAAGAAACAACAATTCTCAATTATGGTCCTTTATTAACAATTTTGATGATAACTATTTTTGTAGTTATTCCAATGACAGTTATATGAGTTCTTTCATCAAGTATATTTAATAATGTTCTTATTAAAGAACTTAAGTGAGTAATTATTTTAGTACTTATGATTTCTATTTTTGGTATATTAATAAATTTATTATTTGTTTATTTAAAAATAATATCTATTAGAAGTTTTAATTTTAACATACCAGTAATTTTTGCTTTTATAGGTTTAATATTTTCTTCATTATATTTAAATGAAATATGACAAGTGTTTTTAATAACTTTATCATCAGCAATCATATCTGCTATTGTAATAAACTTTTTAATAGGATGAGTTGAAGATTTATTTATTAAGAAAAATAAACAAAAAGAAGAACTCGCAATTAAAGAAAAACTAAGAAAAATTGAACAAAGTTTGGATGAAAAATAATATGAAAAAAGAGAAAGTTATTTTAGGAATGTCTGGTGGAGTTGACTCATCAGTTTGTGCATATTTACTTCTTCAAAAAGGTTATGATGTTGAAGGACTTTTTATGCGTAATTGAGATTCTATGCTAAACAATGATTTTCTAGGAAACGAAAATATATCACAAGAAATTTGTTCACAAGAACAAGATTATCTTGATGCACTTATGGTTGCTAAGAAGTTAGGTATAAAACTCCATAAAATTAATTTTGTTAATGAGTATTGAAATGATGTATTTACTTATTTTATAGATGAGTATAAAAAAGGCAGAACACCAAATCCGGATATCTTATGTAACAAATTTATTAAATTTCAAGCTTTCTCAAATTATGCTTTCAATGAATTAAAAGGTGATTATATTGCAATGGGTCATTATGCAAAAGTCATAGATGGAAAATTATATAGAGCTAGCGATTTAAATAAAGATCAATCATATTTTTTAGCTCAATTAACAACTGAACAATTGAAAAAAGTTATTTTTCCATTGGCAGACATAAAAACAAAGGATGAAGTTAGAAAAATTGCTAATGATTTAAATTTAGCAACAGCAAACAAAAAAGATTCCACTGGCATTTGTTTTATAGGAGAGAGAAAATTTACAAAATTTTTACAAAACTATATACCTATGAAACCTGGAGATATTGTAGATATTACAAATAATAAAAAAATAGGTACTCATGAAGGCTGTTTCTATTTCACAATAGGACAAAGAAAAGGACTAAATCTTGGTGGGCAATCTGAAGCTTATTATATGTGTGGAAAAGATGTTTATAAAAATATTGTTTATGTTGCGCCTTCAAGTGATAGATCTTATTTAATGTCTGATTCTTTAATTGCTACTGATGTAACATTTAATCATGATAATTATGATCTTAATAATTTAAGCGCAAAGTTTAGATATAGACAAAAGGATATAAAAATTAAATTGGAATTTTTAACCAAAGATACTATAAAAATATATTATCCGGATGAATCTGAGGCCGTAACACCAGGTCAACAAGTTGTTATTTATGATGGAGAAAAATGTGTTGGCGGTGGCACGATTGATAAAATATTTTATAAAAATGAATTAAAAAAATACTTATAAGGAGTAATTATGGAGAAAATGAATTCGAAACAAATTCGAGATGCTTGACTTAAGTTTTTTGAATCAAAGGGCCACTTAATAGTTGAGCCTAAATCACTTGTGCCTGTTAATGATAATTCTCTTTTATGAATTAACTCAGGTGTTGCAACTTTAAAAGATTTTTTTTCAGGCAAAAAGATACCACCTTCAAGAAAATTAACTAATAGCCAAAAAGCAATCAGAACTAATGATATTGAAAATGTTGGAGTAACATCAAGACACCATACTTTTTTTGAAATGCTTGGTAATTTTTCTATTGGTGATTATTTTAAAAAAGAAGCAATTGCCTATGCAAAAGAGTTTTTGGAAAATATTTTAAAATTAGACTTTAACAATATCTACATAACATATTTCAATGAAGATGAAGAAACAAAAAACCTATGAATTGAAAATGGTATTGATCCTTCACATATGATATCGGGCAACAGAGATACTAACTTTTGAGACTTAGGCTCTGGCCCTTGTGGCCCATGTACTGAAATTTTTTATGATAGGGGCGAAAAATATGATAAAAGAGGTATTGAATTATTAATTAATGATATAGAAAATGATCGTTTTATTGAAATTTGAAATATTGTTTTCTCTCAATTTAATAATGATGGTGAAGGAAATTACACTGAATTAATTCAGAAAAATATTGATACTGGTGCAGGTCTTGAAAGAATAGCATCAATTATGCAAGACGTTCCAACTAACTATGATTCTGATCTTTTTCAAAATATTATTCATGAAGTAGAAAAATACACTCCTTATAAGTACATAATTAATAACTATTTTGAAAAAAATGAAGAACAAACAGAAATAAACACTAGCTTTAAAATTATTGCTGATCATGTTAGAACAGTAGTTAATGCTTTGGCTGATGGTGCAAAAATTTCAAATGTTGGACGTGGTTATATTATTAGAAGATTAATTCGTCGTTCATGCTATAAAGGTATGCAGCTTAACATAAAAGGATTATTTTTGTATAAATTAGTTGATATTGTTAAGGATTCTTTACCTTTTGAATATGATGTTTTTGAAGTTGCTAATCAAATAAAAGAAGAAGAATTATTGTTCAGTAAAACAGTTGAAAATGGAAAATTATTGCTTGAATCACACATAAAGGAAAATACTAAAATATTTGACGGTTCTATTGCTTTTAAATTGCTTGAAACATATGGCTTTCCAATTGAATTAACAGAAGAAATATTAATCAAAAAAGGTATAAAAATTGATATGAATGCTTTCTTAAAATCGAAAGAAGCACATGCCTTAGCATCAAAAGGTAATAAGGGTACTGGTATGGATAGAGTTATAAATTCGCTTGCTTTGATAAATAATAAAATTGACGAATTTATCGGATATACAGACATAATTGGTAAAACTAATATATTAAAATTGCTTGATGAAGAGAATGAAATAGATATTTTAGATGGCAAAGGTTATTTAATTTTAAAAAGAACTCCTTTTTATGCAACAAGTGGTGGTCAAAGGCATGACAAGGGATACTTAATCCAAGGTAAAAATAGAATCGAACTTTTAGAAGTTTTTAAAGATAAGTTTGGGAACCATATTCATGTAGTTAATGGTAAAGTTAATAAAAATGAAGAAATATCATGCTTTGTTGACCCTACTATTAGGCTTGGACTTGAAAGAAACCATTCAGGTACTCACTTACTTTTTTGTGCATTAAGACATATATTAGGTTCGCATATTGAGCAATTAGGATCTGATAACAACGAAGAAAGATTAACATTTGATTTTCCAGCTGATGAAAGACCTACTGATGAAGAAATTGCAAAAATTGAAGATTTAATGCAAAGTTATATTAGTCAAAAAGTTAAACGTGAATATTTAATAACAACTGTTGAAAAAGCTAAGGAAATGGGAGCAATTATGACACTTGAGGAAGGTGAATATATGGACCCTCGTAGTGTTAGAATTGTAAAATTCGGTAATATAACAAGTGACTTATGTGGTGGAACTCACTTAAGCAACACTGAAAAACTAGAAAACTTTAAAATTACACATGTTGAAAGAAAACAAGCAGGAGTTTTTAGAATTAGAGCTATAAGTTCTAATAAACTGGTTAAGGAATATTGAATTGAAACTAATCAAAAAATAATTGATGAAATTAATGCTGTAGTTAATAAAACCATGCAAATGAACAACAAATATACATTTGATTCTTCAGTTGATAGTAGATTATCCTTAGAAGAACAAAATAAATTATTAAATGCTAAGTTAGAAAAAGTTAGAGAAGATTATAAGCTTAATTTAAAAAATAGTTCAGTTGTGAAATTTAACTATGAAAAAGTTGAATTTGAAAAAATTAATGGCTATGATGTATATCTAAATTTGAATGTAGATGCTTCTCAAGTTAAAGTTATAGCTGCTACTATAAGAGATAAATATGACTCTAATAAAATTGTTATAGTTGGTTCACAAAATGCAGAACAAATCATCTTATGCATAGCTTCTAGAAAAATTGATTCAAATAAATTATTTAGCGCAATAACTCAAAAAATTTCTGGTCGAGGCGGTGGTTCTGCTATTTTAGCTATGGGAAAAGTTGGTAATACTGAAAATAGTCTTCAAATAATTAAAGAAATAATTACAAAATGAGAAAATTAGCTTTTGATCTTGGCACTAGAACATGCGGGTTTGCAATTAGTGATTTTTTAGAAATTAGTGCACAAGGTTTAGAAACAATAAGATTTGACGAAAATGACTTTAAAACAGTAATAAAAAAAACAAATGAATATATTAAAAAGTATCAATCAACAATTGATTGCTTTGTACTTGGTTATCCTTTAAGAAGTAATGGAACAAAAAGCGAAAGAACAATTATGGTTGAAAATTTTGCTCAAATACTTCATGATGAATTTCCAAATATACCAATTTTTTTAACAGAAGAATATGGTTCAACAATTAAAGCAACAAATATATTAAAAGAAGCAAATTTATCAATTAAAAAAGTCAAAAAAAATAAAGACACTATAAGTGCAGTCATAATTTTGAATGATTTTTTAAATTATGGTGGTAAAAAATATGAATTTTAAGGAAAAAATATTTTATAATGGTTGACCCACATCTTTAGGTTGAGGTTTAATTGCTTCAGTTATTATTGTTTCATTGATAAGTACAATAGTTGCAGTAGTAACATTTGTAAAAATAATTAAAATGAAAAGACAAATTGATAAAGATTATCATAAAAAATCAGAAGAAGCAATTATTGCTATAAAAGGTAGTCCTCTTGATGCAAAACCAGAATTTATTAACAAAGCTTTTACAAATACTATTCATGAATTAGACACTATGCAGATGGTAAAAAGTGTGTATCTAAATAATGCAAAAGATGTTTTAGTTGATGGTAAAGAACTTGAAAATTTATATTTATCTTTAAAATTTTTAACTCTTGCAAATATTGAAATATATCATAAAGCTATTGATATTAAAAAGTGAAATGAAGCAGTTTTAAATTATCCAAATGATTTAAAGGAACAACCTAATTTTATAAGCAATGAAAATAAAAAATATAAATTAATTTTTTCTGCAAATGATGATAGCTCTAACATGGAAATATTTGGCAAATTATTCAATAAATTAGAGCCAAATGGAATGATAATGATCATTCAAAATGATAATCTAAAAAAAGATTTAAAAACAATTAAATATGAGCTTAAATTAAAAAATATTCGTTTTGAAGTTTCTAAAAATAAAGAAAAAATTTTGTATGCCGTAAAATCTGGCGAAGAAATTGACAAAAAAAACATTTCTAATATATAATTATTTAAATAATCTTATGAAAATATAAGGAGCATTATTTATGGCAAGAACAAGTAAAGAAAAAGTACTTTTATCACAAGAAACATTAGATAGATATAAAAAAGAGTACCATGAATTAGTAACAGTAGAAAGACCAGCTGTACAAGCTGCTCTTAAAGAAGCTAGAGCGCAAGGTGACTTATCTGAAAATGCTGAGTATGATGCAGCAAGAGATCGTCAAAGTGAAGTTGAAGGTAGAATTCTAGAACTTGAACATATACTTGAACGTGCTACAGTTATCCAAAATGACAGCATTAATATGAAAAAAGCTGGTATTGGTGCAACTGTTAAATATTTAAATATGAAAACTAATGAAGAAAAAGTTGTTACTATCATGGGTGTTCATGATAGTAACCCTATTGAAAATAAAATAAGTAATGAATCTCCTGTAGCACAGGCTATTATGGAAGCAAACATTGGTGATGTTGTAGAAGTTGAAGTTGCTCAAAAGTACAACATAAAGGTATTAGATATTTTTTATGCAAATTAATAATGATGATAAATTAATTGACAGAAGAATAACAAAAGTTGTTTTTACTAGAGAAAAATTAGAGAAAAAAATTAAAGAATTAGCAGACTGAGTAAATGAAACATATGCAGATTCTAAAGATCTAATAATTGTTGGTCTCCTTAAAGGATGCGTTCCCTTTTTAGCTCAGTTAATTAAAGATGTTACAGTTGATCACAAATTAGATTTTATAACAGCTTCTAGCTATGCGGGTTCATCTAAATCTTCAGGCAATGTAAAAATTGTTATGGACTTAGTTGAGGAGATTTCAAATAGAGATGTTTTAATTGTTGAAGATATCATAGATTCAGGAATAACTTTATCTAAAATAAGAGATATTTTATTAACAAGAAATCCAAAATCTATAAAAATTTTAACTTTACTTGATAAACCATATTATCGCAAAGTAGATATTAAAGTAGATAAATATGGTTTTGAAGCTCCTGCTGAATTTCTTGTTGGTTTTGGTCTTGATTATGAAGAAAAATTAAGAAATCTTCCTTATATTGGAGTTTTTGACAAAAAATACTTATAGTAAATATTTTAAACTAGGCAAACTAGTTTTTTATAAAATTATTTAGCCTAAGATTATTTCATTCTGATTTTAAAAATACTATAAAACAAGTTATTAAGGCAAAAAATAATTTATAAAAATTGCTAAAAATTTAATATTTAATAATCAACATTTGTTTAAAAAATCATAGATTTCTCATTACTAATAAATCTGTAAATATGGTTAATTAGTAAAATAATTTTATTTATTAACTTTTTTATATTTTTTTAAGCTAAAGAATGTACAATTTATTATGTCAAAAGGCAAGGGTTTATTATATTTTTAATTATTGCAACCTTGTTGACAATTACATATTTATATGTAAATATGAATTATTTCAGAATATTAAATAAAGGAGGAAATTATTATGTTTAAAATGAAATTTACAGACATAGGCGAAGGTCTTCACGAAGGTACAGTTGCTGAAGTTTTTGTAACAGAAGGACAAGAAGTTAAAGAAGGTGACTCATTATTTTCAGTTGAAACTGACAAAATGACATCAGAAATTCCTGCTGCTGTTACAGGTAGAATTGCTAAAGTATTAATTCAACCTGGACAAGAAATAACTGTTGGTGAAGAAATTTTCCATATTGAAGAAAAATAATTAAATTTAATATAAGACATCAATTGGTGTTTTTTTAAAAAAATATATGAAACATAAATACATATAAAACATATTTTTTTTATTGATTTAACCTAACATTTAATAAAATAAACTGATTATTTTTAAAATAATCATCTTTGTTTTCAATAGATAAGTTACTAAGAAAAGGAAATTTTGTATGAAGAAAATTATTGTGGTAGGCTTAGGAAATGTTGGATTTACATATGTAAATATTGCAATTGCAAGAGGTATACAAGCTCAATGAGTTTTTGTTGACAAAAATGAAGAAACTAGTGAAGCACATATTCATGACTTTCAAGATATGGTTTCAATTATGCCTAAAAATGGCTCAACATTTAAAAAAGGAACTTTATTAGAAGATTCTGCAGATGCAGATATTGTAGTTATTACTGCATCAATTCCAGCTGATAAAACATTTAGTGATAGACTCTCTCTTGCTGGAGCTAATGCAAAATTAATGAAAAGCTTTACTTCTGATTTAGATAAAGCAGGGTTTAAAGGAGTAGTTGTTGTGGCTGCAAATCCTTGTGATGTTATGGCTGCAGCAGTTCACTATGGAAGCAAAATTCCAGCTAATAGAGTTATTTCAACAGGAACAATATTAGATTCATCTAGATTCAGAAAACTATTAGCTAAAAGATTAAATATTTCACCAGATTCAGTTTATGGTTCTGTGCTTGCTGAACATGGTAGTTCATGTATGATACCTTGGTCATTAGTTAAAGTTGGTGAAACATCATTCAATGATTTAGTAGCATCTGGAGTTATTAACATAAATGAATTAGAAGAGTTTCGTCAATCAGTTATTAATGAAGCATTTTATATTTTTTCACGTAAAGGCAATACACAATTTGGTATCGGTACATCACTTTATGAAATAACAGATGCTATTATTAATAACAAACGTTGTGTTATGACTGTTGGTGTTAAATTACCAAAGGGTTATGATTATGAAGGAATTTATTTATCAATTCCAGTTATAGTTGGTGAAAATGGATACGAATATCTTAACCAAAAGCCAAGCATGACTAATGAAGAATGAGAAATATTTAATAAGTCTTCAAAATCATTAGCAGAGGTACATACATCTGCGCTTTCTATGATTGGCATTGATAAGAAATTTTAAATAACAAATATTAAATTAAGTTTTTATGACTTAATTTTTTATTTTTTAAACAACATTAGTATAAATTAAGTTCAAGTTTAAAACATTTTACAAACTTATTTCTTTAATTATGGTATAAAAATATGTATGAGTTATAAATTAGTTATAGTTGAATCACCAAACAAAGTAAGCACTATTCAAAAATATTTAGGAAATGATTATTTAGTTATGTCATCCATTGGGCATATAACACGTTTAAGCACTAAAGGTACAATGGGGTTAGGAATAAATCTTGAAAATTGAGAGCCAGATTTTGAAATTGATCCAGATAAAAAAGCTGTTGTAAAAGATCTTAAGGCAGCAGTTAAAAAGGCTTCATTTGTATATATTGCAACTGACCCTGACCGTGAAGGAGAAGCAATAGGTGATCATTTAGTTAAGTTTTTAAAATGCAAGGAAAATCAATATGCAAGAGTTAAATATAACGAAATTACCAAGGATGCTATTTTAAAAGCATTTGATAAACCTGGCAAGCTTGATAATCATTTAATTGATGCACAAAAAGCAAGAAGAATGTTGGATAGAATAATTGGTTTTAGATTAAGCCAGTTAATGAAGAAAAAACTTTCAAATTCTCCATCAAATCCTTCAGCAGGAAGAGTACAATCAATAGCTTTAAAACTAGTTATTGATAGAGAAAAAGAAATTGAAAAGTTTATTCCTAGAGGTTATCATACACTAGTTGCTAAATTAAATGATAATTACCAAGCTATTTTATATATGAATGATCATGAAGCTGATGAAAAAAACTGAATATATGATAATGAAATTGATGAAATAAAACTGGAATTAAATAATAAACCTACAAATGAGTTATTGGTAAATAGTGTTAAGTATAGTCAAAGACACTTATCTACTATTATTCCTTTAAAACAGGCTGTTTTGTACAAAAAAAGTCCTTTTAGTTCTAACATAACTCAAATTACTGCTCAAAAATTATATGAAGGTTTTGGAGATGGTGGTTTGATTAGCTATCCACGTACAGATAGCACAAGAATGAGTGAAACATTCATTAACAATGCTAAAAAATACGTGTCAGAAAGATTTGGCGCTGATTATGTGCTTGATGAAATAAAGGGCTTTAGTGGTGATCAAGATGCTCATGAAGCTATAAGGCCAACTGATATTTCATTAACTCCTGAAAATGCCAAAGAAAAATATAAATTAAATAATTATGAATTTCAAATTTATAAACTAATTTATGAACATACATTAATGTGTTTAATTAAACCCCCTCTTAGAGCCAATAAAACATATACATTTTTAAAAAATTCATTGGTTTTCAAATTGAATATTAGTTGAGTTATTTTTGACGGTTATTACATAATTAAAGGTGAAAAAGAAGAAAATATAGATCCTGATTTTAAGAAAGGCCAAGTTATAAATGTTAATGAGTACGTCTTTCAAGATCATGAAACAAAACCACCAGCTAGATATTCTGAAGGTGCATTGATTGAAAAATTAGATGAGATAAAAGTGGGTAGACCATCAACTTTTGCAACAACTGTTAAGATAATACTTAACCGTGAATATGTAAAGAATGACTCTGGTGCTCTTCATCCAACAAATTTTGGAAAAATTGTCATGGAGAAACTTACTGCTGGTTTTCCAGACATTATTAATGAAGGATATACTGCAGATGTTGAAGAGAGTTTAGACTTAATATCACAAAATAAAATATCTATTGAACCAGTCATGCATGATTTTTATGATAAGTTCAATCAAAACTATGATTACGCAGCAGAGACTCTTGAACACACTCAAATGAATCTTGAAATAGTTGATGAAAAATGCCAAGAAGATAATGCTAATTTAATTGTTAGAAAAAATGGCAAAGGTGAAAAATTTCTTGGTTGTGAAAATTTTCCTAAATGTAGATTTACAAAAAGTTTAGGTACAACAACTAGAAAATTTTTCAAATGAAAATATATAAAAAATGAAAAAGCAACTAAGTAAAAGCAATGTTATATCATGTGCATAGTTAATAATGTATATGATTTTTTTTATGCTCAAATTCTAAATTTCATAGATATTTTGTTGGATAAATTAAAAATAAAGTTTTAAATATGCTATTAATTAACTGTCTTTTTAACAAAAAAGAAAATAAAAAAAAGCAGCTCCCTATTTTCCCATCTCTGGTATCTTCGGCACTACGGGGCTTAACTACTGAGTTCGGAATGGTATCAGGTGATCCCCCGCGCTTTAACCACTTAATAAAATAATACATAAAAAATGTTTTTTTAAAAGAAAAAAATTAAAATAATTTTATCTCTTCTTTTTCATCATTGCCCATTAATAATTCAAAATTCATTTTGAATGATTTTTTGCATGTATTATTGATTAATTCTTTGTCAAAATTATGTTTTTTAAAAAAATTAAAAGCAAAAACTTTAACATTGTTTCCTGCCCCAAGCGGGAAAACAACGTTATATTGATTATTCATTTGATCCATTTTTTTGATTAGAAAATCCCTTGCTAAAATTGATGCCGCAGCAACAGCCACAGATAAACTTTCAGCCTTATTAGCCAAAATAACATCGCATTTTATAGGCTTAAAATTAGCTCAATTATTCATAATTAAAGTGTCATAATACTTTTTAATTGAATTATTATTAGAATATTTGTCAATAAAAACATAGTCAATGTCATCAATAGATTCACTGACTTTATTTATTGCACTTAAATGAACAAACATTTTTAACACATTTGTATTGTATGAATTATTTAATTTGTTGAATCCAGCAGGACTTAAATGTGAAATAGCATATTTGATTAAACCACTATTTTTTAATTTATTAGCTAATTCTTTTATTTTTTTACTACTAGTGATTAATTTGCTATCTTTAATACCTAATTCCTCAACTTTTTCAATATTTTGCAAAGGAATAAAAACAGCTGATGCACAAAGTGGGCCAAAATAGTCCCCGACACCAGACTCATCTACGCCGATTATGTTCTTTTCATTAAGCAATAAAGAAGGATCATAATCCTTGAAATCCATTTTAATCTTCCTCGCTGTCGAGAAGCTTTCTCATTTTCTCAGCCATAGCTTTTGCTTTAGCTATTTCTTTTTTAGGGTTATCTAGGAATTTATTTATGTAATCGCCAACTGCACCTTGTTTATTTGTTTTCTTTAATCTTATTGTTGCATGTCTTTTAACAGCATCAGAAGCATTTCCAACAGCTACAGAAACACAAGCAACCTTAAACATAGGAACATCATTAAAACCATCTCCAAAAGCTACTGTATGATCAAGATCTATACCATAAAATCTTGTAAGTAAGCTTAATGCTCTACCTTTGTTTACTGTTACGTTTGTAATATCAAAAACAGGTGTTAATCCTTCTCCTTTTGATCAATATGAAAATTCTCCAAGGTCGCCATATCTTGCTCTTAAATATCTTCTCAATTTTTCAACATCAGTTGTTTCTTTTACATCAAAGATAATACCTGTTGGACAAAGTGGAACTTTGTTTAAATTAATACCTACAACAAATTTGCTAGCAGAACTAAAACCAAAAACTGATTCAAGTGCTTCATCCCTATGTTGTAATTGAACTCAACCAGGTCCTTCAATAGCGATGTTTGAAATCTCATTTGCAACAATTGGATCACCTAAAATATAAAGCATTTCGTTAAGATTGAGATATTTGATATATGGAATGAAGTTTTCATCCTTAGGATGGTGAATTTGAGCACCATTATAGTTAGAAACAACAGTATCAAGACCAAGAGCTTCATAAATAGGTTTAGTACTTCTTCATGGTCTACCTGTAAGCGCACAAATAATATGTCCTTCTTCTTTTGCTCTTTTAATAGCTTGATATGTCTTATCATGCATAAAACCATCTTTACTTGATGCTAAAAGTGTGCCATCAAGATCGATAGCAAAAAGATATCTTTCTTTTTTTTCTTCTTTTTGTTCGTTATTAATTGGTTCTGTATTCATAATGTTTTATAGTCCTTAAAATAGTTTATTAGTATATTAATTAAGCAAATTTTACCACTTTTAAAAAAATAACTTTACTATATTTACTTTTTGTCTTTTTCAAACATAATATTTACACGTTTTAATATGTCATCAATATCCAAATCAGCTGTTCTAATTTGACTCTCTGCTTTTGTGATTAATTCTTCTTCTTTTTGTGTGCTTTGAGTGAATGAAATTTCAGGTTTTGTTGAATTATCACTTATATAATTAATTTTGAAAGAACATGTTCTAACATTAGGTATCTTAATTTTTGAAAAACCTTCATTTATAGTTGTCAAAGGATAATTTCCAACTCTTTCAAATGTAATTTGTCCTTGTTCATTTGTGATATAAATTTCAGTGTTTGAGTTAACTACTTCACAGTCGCTTACAACATAAGGCTTAGTTTTATATTGTAAGAAAATAGGCTTACCAATATTCTTTTTAGGCACTTTTGTTATATTTGCAACATTAATTCGTTTAATTTGTGAATTTTTTGTTAGTAAAGCAATACTTTCTGAATTTTCAACTAATGCAAATGCAGATATTTCATCAGAAGGCGGCATATAACATGATTTTGTGCCGCAAGATTTTGTACCATAAATTTGTATATCATTTTCAGAATATAAAGATGCATTACCGTTTTTAGTAATTAATAAAACATCTTTAAAACCATTAGATAGCTTAGCATTAACAAGTTCATCTTTATCTTTAAGTTTGATAGCTGTAAATGTTTTATTAAAGCGCGAAACTTCAAAGTCTTTTAATAAAACTCTTTTACCTAAACCTTGTTTAGAAATTAGTGTTACATAATTAAGCAAGTTAAAATCAGTAACTCTTATTGCGCTAACAATTTCTTCACCAGGCGCTAAATCAACAAAGTCACTAAGATGTAATCCAAAATCTTTTCATTTTGACTCATTTATCTTAAAAACAGGCAAATAAGCATAATTTCCAAAGTTTGAAAATAACAAAAAATTGTCAAGCGTATTAGCGCTTCCATAGAAAATTATTTTGTCATCTTCTTTAAGTCCATAAGTTATAAAATCATTTGATTCCGACACTCTTTTGCTAATTCTTTTTAAATATCCAAATTTACTTATTCCTAAGATAATTTCTTCATCTTTAACTAAATCAACTTGGCTAAATGAAGCTTTATATTCTTGGTCTATAATTGAGGTTTTTCTTGGTTTACCAAATTTACTTTTAATAGTTTGAAATAGTTCTATAAGAAATTTATTAAATTCATTTTGATCATTTAGCAGCAATTCACAATTAGCTATTAAAGCTTCCAATTCTGACTGTTCAGCTAAAAAAGCATTTTTATCAGTCTTACTTAATCTATATAATCTTAATTCTGCAATGGCTCTTGCTTGGTTTTCACTAAAATTAAAGTGTTTAATAAGGTCATCAATAACACCTTGTTTTGAATTTTCACTATTTCTAATAACCAATATTACTTGATCAGTTATTTCAGAAACTTTTATAAAACCAAGTACTATTTCTAATCTTGCTTTATATTTTGTTAAATCATATAATAATGTTTTATATTTTACATCTTTGACATGATCCAAATAAGCATCAAGAAGTTGGATAAGTCCTAGTGTTTTAGGTGAATTATTTTGGATAACAACATTATTATAGTTATAGTAAATCTGCATTTGAGTTTTTGAAAGTAAAAAATTAATAATTACTTCCTCATTTGTGTCTTTTTCCAAAGTTATGAGGATACTAATTCCATTTCGATCTGATTGATCCTTTACTTCAAGTAATCCTGCAATTTCATTGCTTGAAACTATAACATCTATGTCATGAACTAATTTTGATTTAACAACCCCATATGGTATTTCATTTATTTCAATATACTTATTTTTATTATCTGAATAAGTTTTGTACCTAGAAACTAGCGTTATTCTTCCTTTTCCTCTTTCAAATGCCTCTGATATTCCACTTGTTCCATATATCAGACCGCCAGTTGGAAAATCTGGACCTTTAACAATCTGAAAAATCTTACTTTGTTGAATATCTGGATTTTTAATTTTGGCAATTGCAGCATCTAAAATTTCATTTAAATTATGCGGTGGCATTTCCGTAGCAAAACCAGATGCAATACCAGATGCACCATTTAATAAAATATTAGGAATGACAGAAGCCATAACAGTAGGCTCCTTCTCAGAATCATCAAAGTTTGGTGCAAATTTAATAGTATTTTTGAAGATATCCCCAATAACATAGTTTGATATTTCAGTCAATCTAACTTCTGTATAACGCATAGCTGCAGCAGGATCATCATCTATTGAACCAACATTACCATGCATTTCAACAAGAGTGTGTCCCATTTTTCACTCTTGTGCAAGTCTAACCATAGCATCATAAATTGATGAATCACCATGAGGGTGATATTTACCTATAACATCTCCAACAACCCTGGCCGATTTTTTAAATGCTTTATCATGATTTAGTTTTAAGTCTTGCATAGAATATAAGATTCTTCTTTGAACTGGCTTAAGTCCATCTCTTACATCTGGAAGAGCGCGTTGTTGAATAACATATTTTGAATAACGGCTAAATCGCTCAGCCATTATACTATCTAGATTCTCTTGAATAATTTTTGATAGTAAATCATCAAGTTTTTTCTCATTTTTTTTATTCATTTAAATTGTCCTTTTATAGTGAAAAATCATCTTCCATTGTAAAATCAACATTTTTATTTATTCAGTTTTTTCTATATTCAACATTATCACCCATAAGAGTTGAAACTCTTCTTTCTGCTAAAGCAGCATCTTCAATTTTTACTTGAATCAAAGTTCTTGTTTCGGGATTCATAGTAGTTTCCCATAATTGGTCAGCATTCATTTCCCCAAGACCTTTATATCTTTGAACTTCTGAACCTTTCATTTTTGAACTCAATAATTCTTTTAATTCTTGTTCATCTCAAGCATAACAAATTTCTTTTTTAGCCTTATTTAAAGTAAGTTTAAACAAAGGAGGAAGAGCTATATAGACATTTCCATTTTCAACTAATTGACGCATATGTCTGAAGAAAAATGTAAGTAAAAGTATTTGAATATGAGCACCATCTGTGTCAGCATCAGTCATTATGACAACTTTATCATATTGTCTTTTTGATAAATCAAAATCATTTCCAATACCTGCTCCAATTGTGTTAATAATAGTTGCAATTTCTTCATTTTTTAGTATGTCAAATAAGCGAGCTTTTTCAGTGTTGATAACTTTACCTCTAAGTGGTAATATAGCTTGATATTTCCTGTCTCTACCACTTTTTGCACTACCACCAGCAGAGTCACCTTCAACTAAAAAAAGTTCCTTTTCTCTAGGATTTTTAGATTGAGCAGGAGTTAGCTTGCCACTTAAAATTTGTTTTTCTTTTAAAACACTTTTAGTTTTTCTAGCTTCTAGTCTAGCTTTTCTTGCAGCTTCACGTGAATCTGAGGCTTTTTTAACTTTGTCAAGAATTTTTTTAGCTATTTGTTTATTTTCTGTAATTCATATTTTTAAATGTTTTGAAACTATTTCTTCAACAACACTTTTAGCTTCTGGGGTTCCTAGTTTATCTTTTGTTTGACTCACAAATTCAAGATATTTTTCAGGAATTTTTACTGATAAAACTATTGTAAGACCTTCACGAATATCTTCACCATCAAATGTATTTTTGCCTTTTAAAACTTTTTCATCAATGGCAAAGTCATTTATAGTTTTAGTTAGAGCTGATTTTAGACCTATTTCATGCGTTCCGCCATCACGAGTTTTAACATTGTTTACAAATGATAAAACTGTTTCACTATAGCCATCAGTATATTGAAAACTACATTCAACTTCAATATCTCTTTTTGTTTCTTTAAAAGAGTAAGCATTAAAAAGAGCATTTTTTGAATCATTTATAAATTCAACAAATGCTTTTAGTCCGTTTTCGTGAACAAATTCTTCACTTCTTTTTGTTGATTCATCAATTAATTTAATAGATAAACCAGCAATTAAAAAGCTACTTTCTCTTAATCTTTCAGCAATTGTTTCAAAGCTAAATTTAGCTCTTTTGAAAATATCATAATTTGGTCAAAACTGAATAGTTGTTCCACGTTTATTTGTTGTTCCTATAACATGCGTTGTTTGAACTATATTATCGCCATTTTCAAAAATAGTTTCATATATCTTTTTATCCCTATAAACAAAGCATTTTAGTCTTTTGCTTAGTGCATTAACAACTGATGAACCAACACCATGAAGACCACCTGATGTCTTATAAGCGCCTTCATTGAATTTACCACCAGCATGCAGTTCAGTAAATACTAATTCAACAGCACTTTTTCCACTATCAGTTTTTCCAACCGGTATGCCACGGCCATTATCAGAAACAGTTACAGAACCATCTTTGTTTAAAATAACAATGATTTCGCTTGCTTCACCAGCTAATGCTTCATCAATAGAATTATCAACAATTTCTCAAATCAAATGGTGTAAACCATTTATGTCTGTTGAACCAATATACATTCCAGGACGTTTTCTAACAGCTTCAAGACCTTTTAACTGTTTAATACTAGATGCATCATAATTTGAATTATTCATAATTTAGATTATATATTAAATAACAATTACATTGAAACTAATTAACCAAATCTAGGCTTATAAACTCTAATATTTTTAAAATTAATATTCATAATAAGTTTTGACTAATTTAGACATTAGCTTAATTATTGATTAAATTAAATATGAATTCTTACATTTTAATTTAAAGGATATTTGTTTATTTTTATAATAAATAAAAAAATAACGAAAATACTTTTAAATTAGCCATATTCGTTATTTTTATTTAAACTAATAAATTATAAAAAAACTTTTTTAAAATAACTTTTTAACAAAAGTGTTTTTAATTATTTTTCAAGTTTTCACTTTCACCATTATGAGATTAGCAATCGTCAAAATTACAAGTAATAGTTATATAAGGTTAGAAAATGTAAATTTTATTAATCTTTATCTTCAACTTTTTTACGTCTTTTAAGCAGTAATAATAGTAATATAAGAAGGAAAATTAAACTAAATACTCCTAATATACTTACAAAAGTCATTGCTCATTTTAGAGTTAGATTATTTTTTTGCTCATCTTTTAATTCGTTTTGAACATTTGTAAGACTTGTTTGTAATGATTCTTTATCATTTTGAGCAGTTGTCAAACTTGTTTGTAATGATTTTTTATCATTTTCTGCATTTGTTAGACTTGTTTGCAATGATTCTTTATCTTTTTGAGCAGTTGCTAAATCTGTTTGCAATGATTCTCTATCATTTTCAAGTTTTATTAAAATATTTTTTAGTTCTTCATTTTCTTCTAAAAGTTTATCAACAAAAGAATCTAAATCAAATAATTTATTGTCTGTTGTTTTTAACAATTCAAGTAGACTTGTGTGAATTATAGTAACAATTTTATCTTCAACTTTTTCGTAAGCATCTTGTTTTTTATGATCTTGATTTGTAGCTTTTTCAGCATTAATTGCCTCATCAGATATTGTTTTATCTAGAATTTCTTCTTTAATCTTTATATCAATATCTTGCTTAAATTCTTTAATATTTACACTTTCACTTTCATTTTCAACAGGCGCTGATGCTGGTTGTTCTGTTTCTTCACCTGTAGTTGCGTTAGTCATTCTATTATTTAGCGCATCATCTATTTTTAGAACTCTTGTTAAAGCGTTTAATACAAATCTATATCTTGACATATGACCAGATAATCAAGCAACTGTATCTGGTTTAGTGTATAAGTCTTGTGTAATGTATTTATTACAAAATTCTTCAAAATAAGCATTATATTTTTCAATTAATTCTTTAATATTTGTTAATTGTTGTTCTTGTGCTTGCTCAATGAGAACTGCTGCTAGTCCTGTTAAAGATGCTCTTTGTTTTTCAAATTGAGCATTGAATCTTAAAATTTCAAATAAATTCTTTGTTTTTGGCTGAGAATTAGTATTCTCTGTTGTAGCAGACATAACACTTATAGGCAGTGCTGCAAGTGGCGCTATTGATAATAATTTTAGTTTTTTCATCGATTATCTCCTTCATTTTTAAGTTATATGAATTGGTGACTTTTATTCTAAATACAAATATAAATAGTAATTATAAATAAATTTAAATGAAAAAACATAAAATAAAAAAACAGATAATAAGAATTTTGTTTCTTTGAATATCTGTTTTCATAATTTTATTAGTATTTATAGTCAAGTCCAAGCGCTTTTAACATAGGAACCAAGAAGAAGTTAAATGGTTTGTTAAAGTGTGGCAAGAAGTATACATCAGTAAGTGCTAATTCAGGCAATGTAAGGCCTTTTTGTATTGCAAGAGCAAACATATAAATTGTTTCTGTATGAATTGCTTCACCTCATGAACCAATTTGTACACCTAATAATTTAAATGTTTTTGTGTCATAAACAACTTTACATGCAACTTTTTCAGCTGTACTCATAAATTCTGGTCTATCATTATCTTCAAAGTATACACTTCCAACATTTTCTATACCATGTCTCTTAGCAGCTTCTTCAGTGAATCCTGTACTTGAATAGTGGCAATTGAAAACATTAATAGCATTTGTTCCAGCAACGCCAGGGAATGGAATGTTTGCTCCTGCTAAATGAAGGGCAGCAACAACACCTGTTTTAACAGCATTTGTAGCAAGTGCTACATGTTGATATTCTCCTGTCACTGTATGAATTGTTGCACATGAATCACCAATTGCATAAACATTTTCATCACCAAGAATTTGTTGATATTTGTTAACTTTAATGGCACCATTTGCAGTTTTATCAGCATCAATAATAGTTGTGTTTGGTCTAAAACCAATACACATAATTACTAAGTCAGCTTCGTATTTGCCTTTGTTTGTAATAACAGCTGAAACATCAGAACCATTATTAGATTCAAATTCTTGAACTGTTTCACCCAGTGCAAGTTTAACACCATCTTCTTGCATTCTTTGTTCCATAACTTTTGTAAACTCAGAATCAAAATAGTTATTAACAACTCTTTCATTTGTGTCAACTAAAGTTACATTTTTGCCTTTTTGATGGAATGCTTCAACTAATTCTGTACCAATATATCCAGCACCTACAACAACTACATTCTTGATTTTTGAATCATTAGCATGTTCAACAAGTGTTTCAGCATGTTGAAATAATTTAGAAACAACAATGTTATTGTACTCTAAGCCTTTGATTCTTGGTGTAATAGGTCATGTACCACCAGCATAAATTAATTTGTCATATGAATCTGTAAATTCTTCACCTGTTGTCAAGTTTTTAACTGTAATTTGTTTTTTAGCTCTATCAACAGCTACAACATCATGACTAGTTTTTAAATTAACACCATATTTATTTGTTAAAATTTCTGGTGATGAATAGAATAAACCTTCTGGTTGAGTAAATTCGCCACTTACTCAAACAGCTATACCACAGCCTAAAAATGATACGTTTGTGTTTCTATCATATGCTGTAATTTCAACATTTTTATCTAATGTTTTTAATGTTCTAATAAAAGATGTTCCAGCGTGATTTGCACCAATTAATACTATTTTCATAGAATCTCCCTTTTAAATGAAAAAATAATTTTAATTAATAATGAATATTGTCTAAATTATATACTTTATGGTTTTAACAAATCAAGCTTTTTTAAAAATATTGAAATAAATTCTAACAAAAACAATAAGCAACAAAATTTGTTGCTTTTTAAATGGGTTTAATATGTTTTTTCTAAAAAACCAAGAAACTTATTTTATTTTTTAGAGCAAATAATTTATGTATAATTTAAATCATATTTTTATTAGTAAACATTTCCTTTAATTTATTAACTATCTTTATCATTCTTTATCATTTAAAAATAATACTTGGGGGCCTATGAAAAAGAAAACCAAATATGCCTTGTTTGCAGCGACAACTGTTATATCACTCTCTGCAATAATTATTGCATCATCAATGGCTACAATCTGCTCTCAAAAACAAATATCACAAAACAAAATTGTTGAACAAATCAATAAACAAATAGAAGAATTGAATACAGATATTCAAACTCTTGAGTCTAATAAAAATCGAGTTGATGCACTTAAAAAAGCTATTGAAAAATACAAACAAAAGTTTAATAAATCAAATAATGAAAAAAACAATGAAATTTTGGAATCTCTTGCAAAGTTCAACACTTCAATAGACAATTTAGAAAGCAAAATTAATGAGTCAGAAATTAGACTAAAACAAAATAATAATACTATTAAAGATATAGTTGACAAAACTAAAAAAACTTCAGATATAGCTATTGAAAAGCTACAAAGCGCTTCTAAAATTGATTCACAAGGTTTAAAAGAAGTAATTCCAGAACTGCAAAAAGCTAGCGAAGAACTTAAAAAAGCAAAGCAAATGGCACAAGACATGGACTCAAAAAAACACGTTGATGATTTAGTTTTGAAAGCAAAAGAAGTTGAAAAAGCAGAACAAGAAGTTAAAAATCTAATTCAAACAATTAAAGGTTTAACAACTAAACAAAAAAATGAAACTTATTTAAATGATTTAAATAAGCATATTGAAATTTTGAATGAAAAAATCAATCAATTTGACAATTTAAATGAAGAATTACCTACTCTTGAATTATTTGTCAAAGATTTTGAAATTAAAAACATTGCTGCTAAAGGTACTCATAATTTTATTAATTCGATTACTGAAACATTACCTAGTGAAATTATGAATGCAAATGAGAATTTAAAAGATGTTATTGAAAATTCAAGTCAAAAAATCAAAGAATTAAAAGCAAAAATAAACAACATCAAATCAGATATTGATAATCAACTAATTTTACTTAATCAACTACAAAACAATTCAGAAAGCAAAATTAATTCAACTAACAATTTTGAAATTTTAGTCGAAGAATTTAACCAATCAAATAACAGATTAAGTGGTGAAATTCAAAAATTAAACAACAAAATAAGTGAATTTAAATATGAAAAGGCAATAGAAAAAATAAACAAATTAATTGAAAATGAAAAGTCAATTACAATTATTGCTCTACAAAAATTAAAAAATGATGTTTTAAATCATTTAAGTACTGCTGACAATTTATCAAATGAACAAAAACAAGAATTTAATGCACAAGTTGAAAATGCCACAACTCCACAACAACTAAGCAAAATTAAAAAGGAAATTTCATTGTCAAACTCGAAAGAAAAAGTTAAAAAAGATACTAATGATATTTTTGTCTTGTTTAACTCAGAATTCAAGCAAAATTCATTAAATGAAATTGAAAATGCAACTAATCAAGAACAGGTTGACAAAATCGCAAAGCAATTAAATGATTTACACAATAATAAACAAGATGCAAAAGCAAAAATTAACAATGAATTTAACCATATATCTGATTCACAAAAAGATTCTTACATTCAAGAGATAATTAATGCCAATACAGTTGAAAAAGTAAACGAGATACTTAATAATGCGCAAAAATTACAAGATGATAAACAAGAAAAGCATGATAAAATCAACAAATTGGATTCATTAACAAACACAGACAAACAAAGGTTATTTCAAGAGCTTATAGATTCAAACTCAGCTAATAAAACTCCAGAAAACACCCCTCAAAATGTTCTTGACAAAGCTATCAAATTGAATAACACTAAAAAGCAATCTATTCAAAATATTGACTCACTTAATGATTTAAATAACATTGAAAAAGAAATTTTTAAAAGTGAAATAAACAGTGAATTTGATGAATCTAAAATTAACCAAAACATCCAAAAAGCAGTTGAATCAGACAAAATTAAAAACTCAATTAAACAAGAAATTAATTCATTAAAAAACAAAAATCTATCTGAAAATGAAGTTAATAAATTTATAGATGATGTTAACAATATTAATCTACATAACGAAAATTCAAAACAAGAATTAGAGTCAATTAAAAACAATGTTCAAGATATTAATAACAAAAAGCAAAATCTAATAAGCCAAGTCTATGAGTTAGAATCAAAATCAATAAATAAAAGTGAATTACAAAAGCAGATTATTAATGCTAATGGAAAACAAGAAGCTCAAGAAATTTTTGACAAAGCCGAATTAGAGATAGCAAAAGAAAAAGCAAAAAATAATATTAATAAACTTGAAGGTATTAATAATGAGAAACAAAACTTTTTGAATAAAGTTGATCAAGCAAAAAATAAACAAGAAGTTTATAACATTGTAGATGAAGCAACAAAATTGAGTAAAAATCAATCAACAGCACCAAATAATAATGAATTAAAGCCAAACAATCCTTCAAATACTAATAATATAAATTCAAAAGAAATAACTAAAAATAAAATCGATACTTTGGAATATTTATCTCAAAACGAAAAGCAAGTTTATAAAACAAATATTGATAATTCAAACAATGAACAAGATATTGAAAGCCAACTTAATAATGCTCAGCAAAATAACGAAAACAAACAAAATACAGTTGAAAATGTCAAAAAACTTGATTTAATTTCAGCTGATGGAAAACTCCATGCGGAAGAGTATATAAAAAATAATTCAACTGAAGATGCTAATAGCAAATATCAACAACTTAGTGAAATAAATGAGCAAAAATTAAAAATTAAAAGTCAAATAAAAAAAGCTAAAGACATTGGTGATATTGACGATAGTATAAAGAGTGAATTATTAACTCGTTTACACAATAGTGATGATCAAGCTGCACATCAGAAAATTAAAGATGAACTAGCTAAACACAGAGAAACTAATAATAAATTAAGCAAAGAAATTAGAGCCTTTAAAAAAGTAATAAATAAATTTGCTGAAATCAATCAGCAAATTAATTATGATGAATTAAAAAAACTAAATCAAAAAATAATTGATAACTTAAATAAAAATATTGATTTTTATGAAAACGAATTAAATAATCATCTCTATAGTATTCAATTTGTTAAAGATTATTCTAATAAGGTAAAATTAGCAAATAAAACTTCAATTTATTATCTAAATAACCTTGAAAAGGCTCTTGAATTAATCAACAAAAAGTCAAGAAATGAAACAATTAATAATAAATCTTGAGAAGAGTACTATAAAAACATCATAAGCTCATATAATTCAGAACTTATGAGCATTTCATCAGAAAATTTTGACAATTTTGGTATTTATTCAGGTAATTTAGCGAAATTACAAAATAGTGCAAATTCACCTATTAAACAAATAGCTAGGGAATTATTTAAAAATGAAATAATTCACCTTGTGGGTAATGGAATTTGATCAATTTATAATGAAAATATTGAACATAAAGGCAAATCTGGATATAAAACTAAAGTTGCTAAAATTTATTTTGAGCCTGGTTCAAAACCAGAACAGCCAAAAATTATTATAGATGATTCATATTACCGTGAAAAATACGATAAATTTGAAATTCAATGATATGGTAATCCAACATGGCATTCAAGCATTGGAATTCAAAAGGAAAATAGCTATGATTACTTTAGTGATGGTTTAATTTTTGCCTCAAATGATGAATTTGGCACAAAATTCAAAATTAGAATCAATGGAAAAGAAGAACTTTATATAGAAAATATTCCAAATAAAGACGAATATATGACTAAATATTCATCAGGCAACATTGAAAAAGATACAAATACAACGCATCATATAAAACCAGAACACCTTGAATTTATTAGTAACTAATTTAAAGCATAGTAAATAATTAATAAAAATAGTATTGTTAAACTTAAAGTTTTAGCTTCATATTGAACTTAACATTAAAAAGTGCCTAAATTAGGTACTTTTTGTTATTTTTATTTTATTTTTTATAAATTTATATTTAAAAAATATGCTAATTGTAAAAATTGATTTTATAAGTTTTAATAATTAATATTGTATTGGCAACTCGAAATAAAAAGGCGGGAATCCACTTTAATTTTTCAAGTGAAATAGCAAGATGATAATTAAGTGCGATTTTTATCTAAAAAAAATAATTGATAAAAAAGAAATGGCATTTTTTTGTTGGATTAGACTCAATAAATCAGTGGTGAAAGGTTTGAACCCGACTTTTTACTATTTATTAAAAAGAAAACTAACTATGATGAAACAACATATCAAGCATTCATTGAACCAAAAGGTCAGCATCTACTTGAAAATGATTCATGAAAAGAAAAATTTTTAATGGAAATTAAGGAAAAAAATCAAATTAGTGAATTATTTGCTAATAAATATAAAATAATTGGTTTACCATTATTCAATCAACAACATGACAAAATTAAAGAATTTAAGTCTTATATCAATGAGTTTATCAAGAACATATAATTAAAATGGCGTTATCTTTCAAACATAAAACAAATTAAATGCGCCACAATTATAAAAATGTGACGCATTTAATTTAATTTTTACATAAACAATCATTCAATTAAATCTATAAATTAGATTCCATTATATTCATCATTGATTAAATTTATATAAAGTAATGACCATTTTTAATATTGAAAGATAGTTTTTTATAGATAAACAGTTATTGAACCGCCGTCTGGATCAATAACATAATCATAATTTGAATCTCTTAAGTATTCTTCAATGTATGCTTTTAAAGTATTTTGTCCCTTGCCTGTTATTATTAATAATGAATCATGCTGTTCATTTTCGTAAGCAGCAGTTATAGCAAGTTGTACTTCTGTTAAGGCTTCGACTGATGAAAAACCATGTAAATCAATGATATTTGAAAAATCATCATTGCTTCAATAGTAATTTCTTTTATGTTTTTTACTCATAGTTTTCTTTCTGGCAGTTGGGACAATAATATGTCATTCTTTGTGATAAAACTTGAGCTTCAATTTTATAATCACATAAATGACAAGATTTTTTATTTCTCATGTGAACATTTAAATAATTTTGATATTGACCTTCATTATTATCTGATGAAACAAAATCACTTATTGAAGAACCACCAAGAATTGTTGCTTTACGAAAAATATCTTTTGTATTTTTAATTATTTCTAAAAATTTATCAAAAGGAATATTTTTGCATTTTGTCCATGGGTTTAATTTTGAGGCAAATAATATTTCGTTAGCATATATGTTGCCAATTCCTAAAATATAAGATTGATCAAGTAAAAAATTCTTAATTGGAATATTTTTATTTATCATTTTTTGATAAACTTCACTAACATTAATGTCTTCTACATGCTTGCCAAGTTTATTCAATGGTTCTGTTGTTAATAAATCATTTGAATTTTTAATATGAAATGAACCAAATTGACGAGTATCATTATAAAATAGACAGATTCCATCATTCAATTTAAAAAATATATGATCATGTTGTCGATTAATTCCAATTTTTTTATCTGTAAAATACTTGCCCGACATACGCAAATGGCTTATAAAATTTTTTTCATTGGTTAACTTAAAAATTATGTTTTTGCCAACATTATAAATATCAAGAATTCTTTCGCCTGCTAAATAATTTTTAAATTCTATAGATGTACAATTTTTTAATAATTTATCTAGTTTAACATCAACACTTATTATTGTTTTATTTATCACTTTAGGTTTAAGACAATTAATAACTGTTTTAACTTCTGGCAATTCTGGCATTATTTTCCTTTTTTAAGCAATTTAAACATGCTTGCTTTATAAATTTCAACTCCTGGTTGATTAAATGGATTAACATCTAACAAGTAGGCACTTATTGTTAATGCTCTTTCAAAAAATTGGAATAAGTATCCTAAAGAAAATTCATCTAATTTGTTAATTTCTAACACAATATTAGGTATATTGCCTACTTTTGAATGAGCTTCCAAAGTTCCTTTAAAAGCTGAAAGATTTACACTATGTAAACTTTTTCCGTCTAAATAATTAAGTTTATCAATATCTTCTTTCTCGCTTTCAAAAAGAATGTCATAAATAGGCTCTTTTACAACTAAAATTGTTTCGAAAAGTATAGGTTTTCCTTCTTGAACCATTTGCCCAATAGAGTGTAAATCAGAAGTATAGGTCGAACAAACAGGTCATAATCCTTTATTGTCTTTTCCTTCACTTTCTGCAAAAAGTTGTTTTCATCATTCAGCTAAAAATGATAATTTTGGCTCATAAGTACACATAAGTTCAACATCATATTTTTTACTTAAAATATGTCTTGTAGTTGCATATAAATAAGCTGGATTTTCTAAAATATTTTTAAGATCAGCTTCATTATTAGCTTTTTGTGCTCCCTTAACTAATTCCTTAACATTAAGTCCTGCGCAAATAAATGGAAATAGTCCAACAGGAGTTAATACACTAAATCTTCCACCTACATCATCAGGAATTATTAATTTTTTATAACCTTTTTGAGTTGCTAAATCATATAAAACACCTTTTTTAGCATCTGTTGTAGCCACTATTAAGTTTTGAGCATGTTTAACTCCAACTTTTGACTCCAACAATTTTCTAAATTCTCTAAATGCAATAGATGGTTCAAGTGTTGTTCCGCTTTTTGAAATAACATTTATGGCAAATTTTTTATTTTCAACATATTTTAGAAGTTTAACTAATTCTTCACTACTTAATGATGTTCCTGCAAAAACAAGTTCAATATCAGGTTTTTTTAGGCTATATTTATCAAAAATAAATTCATAACCTGCTTTTGCACCTAAATAACTTCCGCCAATACCAATAACAACTAATGTTTCAATATTTTGAAGTTTTCACATTTTAGCAATTTCTTGCATTTGATCAAATTCACTATTAAAAACCTTGTTTGGTAAATCCAATCAACCAAGTCAATCTTTTTCTAAAACATTTTTATTCATGATATTTTCATGAATTTTATTAACTTTTTCTTGGTATTCTAGAATTTTTGCGCTTGAAAGCGCATTTGTAATATCTACTTTAACTATATTCATTTTTACTCCTTTATATCTCAAATGGATTTGTTTCATTCAAATAACACTCATAAATTCAACTTCAATAAATAAAAGCTATTAAAGAACCTAGAGTTGATATACTATTATCTAAAAGTGTAATTATGCACATTGGTATTGATAAAACATTTGAAATAACTTCAATAATTCCCTCATCTGAACTGTTTCTAAATTTTGATACTTTTGTAGTATTATAATTTTCAATTCCATCATTTATATGTATATCATCGCTTAATTGATAATCTAATTTTTCATCTTTAATATTATAAAATGTTACATACATATTTTTATTGTTATCAATAATATATTGACCATAAGAATAAATACTGTCTGGAAAAGTACAAAAATATGAAAAATTATTATTTTTTAAAAATTTATTATTCATATTAGCTTGTAAAACAAGCAAATTATGCAAAATCATATTATTTGATGTAATGAAATGATAATTCAGAACTTTACCTTTTAAACTTCTAGTGTAAGCATATTGAAATGCAATATTTTCTTCTAAATTTTCATTATTAAAATTTTGAATAGTTGATTCATAGCCTTCAATTAAAGAAAATAAATTACATCCTTTAATAAGCAACAAAAACAAATTGCTTTCAGCAAAGAAACTAAAACCGTTAGTCAATATTGACGGCATTATAATTTTATTTTCTTCTTCAATTTCAATAAAAGATAATTGCTTTTCAAGTGCCTGTTTAGCTATTACATAACACCTTTTGAGCGCTCTATAATATCCTTCTTCTAATTGAATTTTGTTTAGAATTAACTTAATAAATTCTAAAAACTCATCCGAATATTTGCTTTGTCCAATAAATAAAAATGAAGTTTTTTTATTAAAAAATAAGTGTTTTATATTTAAATAAACTCTCTGCCATAATTCAGGTCTTTGATCAACAAAGAAATGCATTTTAATTCTATTATTCTCTAACAAATCATTTTTAAAAAGAAAACTATTAGCTAAATCAAAATTTTTCATATCATTAGGATTACAAAAAATAATCAAATTATCACATTCTCGGCTATGTAAATGATTGCTAAAATTTGTTAATTCTAAAAAATTTTGCTTATCGAAATTGAGAACTAGATCATGAAAACCAAAATGCTCGAAACCTTTAACATTTTTCTTTCTTATGTTCTCAAAAAGTTTGCTAGCTTTTTCAATCAAGTTTTTATTATTGAATTCTGGAGAATAATTTACAAAATTAATCTCAATACGTGACATTATTTTCTACCGCTTTCATATTCTTCAATGAGAATACTCATACTTTTGTTTAAATTGCGAAAACCATTTTTTGTTTCTGAAATAATAGTAGAAAAAGGAGAACGAAGATAAATAGGATGATTGGCTTTAAAATTGCCAATTCCCGTTGTGGAATCTTCATCAATAGACTCAACCACAAAATTTATTTTTTGATTTATTTCAAAAATTCTTTCAATATTTGTTTTTTTAAAATCTGTTATCAAACTTAAGGGAATAAAAAATTTCATATTATTAAAAGTTCACACAATTATTCCGTGATTGTTAATATTTTTTACTAAACCACATAAAATATCACCTTTTTTTATCATGATTCCAATTATATATCATTAAATTTAATAATAAGTTAACCATACAAAAAAATAAAAAAACAAGTAATACTTGTCTTTTAATCATCTTCTTCTTTTGGTTCTGACTTAAATAAATCTACAGACTTAGTTTGTTCTTTTTTTCTATTAGCTTCTTGAACTTCAATATCATTTATTTTAATATTGATGTCAAAACCAAATGGAGTTAACAATTGCATAACTAAATAAACAACATATGCATCATCAAGAATTTTATTAACATACAAATCTACTAATTTATCTTTTTTAAAGGTGTATATTTCAAAATGCATATCTAATAATTCAAATGGAGTTTTAAATCATATAAATGCTTCTTGATTTCTTATTAGCATACCAAGATTATCAATTTTTTGATAATGATTTTTAATTTTACTTTTTTTATCTGGGACATTAATGGTAGTTTTATTAATTGTGTTTTTTAAATCAATTAAATATTGCAAGTTATTTGAATCATTTACTCATTTATCAAGAGCATTTGAATTTGATGAACGTAAGTTTAAATTCATAATTTGTTTAGATTCATTTAATAATTTATAACCATCTGGAGTATAGTTATCCTTATCATCAAAAAGAGTTAAATTAACATTTTTGTCTAAATTAATTAACTTAGCAGCTATACCAAAATAAAGCTCATCTTCTGTGATTTCTATCCTGTCTTTATAAAATAATTTTTTGTTTTTTAAAGCTTTTTTATACACTTTTTTAGATAAATTATCTAATTGACATCATTTGGTTTTTCTAAATAATAAATTTTGCATTTTTATGTATTGCTGTCTAGTTCTTGCTTCATACATTTCATACTTTTGAGTGATTAAATTATAGTTTTTTAAATCTTTTATATTATTTGTATTTTTGTAAAAATTAATAGACTCATAATTTATATTAGAGGAATCTCCATCTAGATATTGTGGAGTTAATTCAAAATATTTAAAGAAATAATCCACCAAAATTCTATTATTTATTGAACTAATTACATTAGCTTTTACATATTTTTTAGCTTTTATTGCAAATCAGTAAGTAATTGAACCAGGAATAATCATTGCTAATGATAGCGTTATAAGTGATATTAGTAAAGGAAAATAATTATTATATTTTCTTAATCAAGCATCTTCTGATAGATGATTAGGCGCTCAAAATAAAATCAAACAAAACAGTAAAAAAGTTATTGATAATAACAATAATCCAATACAAAAAATAGATAAACCGGCTCAAAAACCAGAATGAGATAAATATAACTTCGACAAGTTCTTTTTATCAGCATAAAAATTATTTATTTTTTCTTTTACAGTGTTTTTTACTGCTAAAAATTGTTGATCATAAAATTTTTCTTTTGATAAAATCAAATTGTATTTTTCCATCAAGTCCCCTTTCTTTTTTTAGGTAACAATTAAATTATAATATTAATTGGATTTTAAAAATTTAAAATAAAAGAATAGCAATAGTAGGTAAATAAATGAATAAATTAGAAGCAAAAAAAGCAATCGATAGTTTAACTAGAAAAATTAATGCATGAAATATTGAATACTATCAGGAAAATAACCCATCTGTTAGCGATCTTGAATATGATAAGGCTTTAAATGAACTTGAACGATTAGAATTGTTATATCCAGAATTTATAAATGAAAACAGTCCAACAAAAATTTTGGGATCTTTTGCTTCATCTAAATTTACAAAATTCACTCACCAGAAACCTATGCTTTCATTAGCTAAAGCGTATTCATATGATGAAGTTTTAAAATATATAAATAACATTGAAAAAATTGTACCTATTGAAAAAATAAACTTTACAATTGAACCTAAGATTGATGGTTTAAGTATAGCATTGCACTATAAAAAAGGCAAATTAGTAAAAGCAGTAACTAGAGGAAATGGCATAGAAGGAGAGGATGTTACAGATAATATTATTCAAATTAAGTCCATTCCAAAAACAATTAATTATCACAATGATCTTGAAGTTAGGGGAGAAGTATTTATAACTAAAGAGGACTTTAAAAAAATAAATACTAATAATTCATTTGCAAACGCTAGAAATGCAGCAAGCGGTACGCTAAGACAATTAGATTCATCAATTGTTGCTCAAAGAAATTTAAGTGCTTTTTTGTATGAACTAATTAACCCAGAACTACATGGAATATCTACTCAATTTGAAGCTATTCAATTTATAAAAAAACTAGGAATTCCTGTAAATGATTTTGGGAAAGTTGTTGATATTGAAGAACTAGAAGATGAAATAGAAAATTTTTCTGAAATAAAAAACACACTGCCATATGATGCGGATGGATTAGTTATCAAGTTAAATAACATATTATTATGGACAAAACTGGGAAGAACCGCTAAATTTCCTAAGCATTCAATTGCTTTTAAATATGATGTTGAAGTTGCACAAAGTAAAATTGAAAAAATAGTTGCAACAGTAGGTAGAACTGGAAAAATTACATATGTTGCTAATATTGAGCCTGTTGTTTTAAATCAAACTACTGTTAAAGCTGCAACATTGCATAATCATAATTTTATAAAAACAATGAACATAAATGTTGGAGATAATGTCAACATAATAAAAGCAGGAGAAATTATTCCCAAAGTTACTAGTTTAAGTGGAAACAAAGAAAATATTGATTTTTATCAAAAAAATAATACATGTCCTTCATGTCATTCAATTTTAGTTGAATATGAAAACAATGTTGATCAATTTTGTATAAATGATGATTGTGATGACAAAAAAATTAACAATATATATCACTTTTGTTCAAGAAACTGCATGGATATAGTTGGATTAGGATTGTCTACAATAAAGGATTTTTATCCAAAAATAATTAATAAAATTCAAGATATTTTTACTTTATCTGATAAAAAAAATGAAATACTAAAAATACCAAGATATGGAAGACTAAAATTTAAAAATATAATTGAAAGCATCGAAAAATCAAAAAATGTAGATTTTTATAAAGCACTTTTTGCACTAGGAATAAAACAAATTGGACAAAGAGCAGCAAAATTAATAGCAAATGAATATCAAAATTTTAGTGAAATAATAAATGATAAAAATTTATGAAAAATTGAACATATAAAAACTATTGGACCGAAAATGTTGGATAGTATAAAAGATTTTTTTGCCAATGATAAAAATACAGAGCTTGCTTTATACTTAGACACTGTTTTGAATTACAATACAAACAAAAAAAATATTTCAACAATTTTCGCTAATAAAGTTTTTGTTATCAGTGGCAAACTTTCTAATCCTAGGGACTATTATGTTTCAATTATTGAATCAAATTCTGGAAAAGTTTCGTCAAGTGTTTCGTCAAAAACAACATATTTACTAATTGGGGAAGATCCAGGAAGTAAACTAGACAAAGCAAAAGAACTAAATGTTGAAATAATAAATGAGGAAAAATTCAATAGTTTTTTAAAATAACTCTTTTTTAAAAAACCTATAAAAAAGCTTAATATGTAAAATGAAAACGGAATTTTCCCGTTTTTTTTTTTTTTTTTTGTAAGTACTTTTTTGTTGTATTATAAATGCGAAAAAAATCTGAAGAAAATATTATTATAAAAAGGATATATATAAGATTCTTATTAATAATTTATTTAGATGATTTATTTGAAAATAATAAAGTGCAGAGATACATAAAAAATAAAAAAGAGGTATTTATGAGTTTTTTAAAGAAAAGAAAAAGCAAAATACTTATTGGTACAGTAGCAGCCGGTTCAGTTTTATCTATATCAACTGGACTATTAGTTTACGCAACTTCATCTAGTAATGATTCTGGAATAGGAATTGTAAGTAATGGTGCAGTTAACAGTTATCTTTCTCAAGATAAAAATGGAATTGATTCAAAAGCTAAACCATCGTCAACAGATTACAAAAAATCTAAAATCATTATTACAGATGATATTGAGAAAATTCAACTGCCTTCAGAAGAACCGCCTAAGCCTAAACCCGACCCAGTCCCAGAACCTCCAAAACCAGAACCTATACCAGAACCACCTAAACCAAAACCAGAACCTCCAAAACCAAAGCCTGAACCTATACCAGAACCACCTAAGCCTAAACCAGAACCGCCAAAACCAAAACCTAAGCCAAAGCCTGAACCGCCAAAACCAAAACCTCAACCTCAACCTAAACCTGAGCCAAAGCCACAACCTCCAAAACCAAAACCAGAACCTGAAGTTGTTAAAAAGCCTCTTGTTATTAATGGAGTTACAGTTCAAGCTAATGTTAAACCAAGAAAAGAAAGAGTTGTTTCTCAAAGAGATAAAGAGAGAAAAATTGCCAATCCTAAACCTTATACAAATATAGTTGTTGATAAGCTTCTTGGTATTGAGGTAACTGATGAACTTAGGAAAAAGACTATAGAAAAAGCATTGAATCCGGGAGATAATGACAGAATTGGATTATTTAATGATTTTAGACTAACATCAATAACAAATAATGCAAAAACACTTGAAGAAGCCGAAAAGCTAATAAACCTTAGCGATAATGATAGATACAATTGACAAAATGTTTTACAAAGATTTCAAAGATTGTTAAATTCACCTAGAGTTGTTGAGTTTTTAAAAGAAGAAGCTAAAAAAGAATATCCAACAAAGAAATTCAATACAGAAACACAAAGATATGTTTGATTAATTCAAAACTTAGATCAATCAAAATTTACAAAAATGTCATCACAAGCTGAAAAATACCTTAAAGAAGGATTGACAATTGATCCTAGAAATACATATGTAAACGAAAATGGTGAGCTTGATTCATGATCATATGCACCACCTGACGAATTTAATACTGTCGTAAGCACAATGAAAAAAGACAATCAAAATAAAACATTTTGACATAATGACCATTGACCAAGACCATCTGGAAGTATTCTTACTGGTGAATATCCAGGATGAGAAAAAACAGATGTTACAAGTACTCCTGAATATTCTAAATACAATGTTAGTCACAGCGATGGCATAAAAATAAGCACAATGCGTAAAACCAATCCTGAAAGTGGAAAGAGAAATCATGGTATTGTTGTTGAAATTGATGCAGCAAATCCTTCTGGTTATGCAAAAACTTTAGAACTTATTAAAAAACTTAAAGAAGATAAAAAAGAAGTTACTTCTTATAGAATTTTCAACATGGGTGAAACTAGTTCAAGTCAAAAATTTAAGGAAATTTTATCTGAACTACCAAATGAATTACCACAATTAGAATTATTCTTTTCAGCTAATGCTACTAATACATCATCATTAATTGCACTTGAAAATAAAAATATTAAAGAATTATCTCTTTATACTCAAGGTAATTCTCTGCTTACTCAATGATCATTTAACCCATTAGCTCTTAGAAATACAGAATGAATTAATACAAATGATTATAATGTTAGTTCACATTATCCTAAAAATTCAAACATTGCAACTAGAATAACTTTTGACACTATTGCATTTGATCAAGAAGACTATAAAGGTGATCAAAATTTCGATAGAATTAATGATGGTCTTAGATTAGTATATTTCACAAGAAATAATGAAAAATTCTTCCAAGGAGCTTTTGGACCTGGTCTTGAACCAGATCATAATGAAAGCAATAATAGTTATCCAATGGGTCTTGATTTTTCACGTGTTCCTAATATTAAATCTCTTAGAGGGCTCATTTTTCATGATATTGAAGGAAAAAATCAAAAACCAAGAAAAATACGTAGATTAACTCTTTACAATAATGCAGAAACTTTTGAAATTAGCGACAATGAGCTTGATAAAGCTTCATTCCATCACATGGTGACAGGTGAACCCTGACCACCAAAAACAGAAATCAATTTCAGTAATGGCAACATAACTAAAAAAATTAGAATAACATCAAAGGATAGACTTTCAGGTGATGCTCTAAGAAATCTAACATATTTCTTTAAATACAATGATGCAATTAAAGCTTCAAACACTATCCAAGTTCCAGAAGATGCAAATGAACTTAGAGATCAACTTAAATCAAATGGTTATAATGTTGAAACAAGCAATGATGTTTACATACCATAGAATTGTAGGAAATTAAAATGAAACAGAAAAAAATTTTATTAAATCTTTTAAGAACATCTTCATTATTGTCACTACCTATTTTTACAATCGCTATTTCTTCACAATGTGACGTGCAAGATAATTCAAAGAAAGATAGTGATGATATTGATAATAGCAATAAAGAAAAAGATGGCTCTAGTTCAGCAAAAACTGGCAGTAATACAAGAAAAGATAGTTCTAGTTCAGTAGAAATAGATAATAGTAATTGAGAAAAATTTGAAAAAAATATTAAATCTATTGATAATTTAGAATCAATTGCAAGCCTTGAATTTTATATTAATGGATTTAAAAGAGATAAGTCACAAGTGTTGCCAACTGAAGCAAAAGAAAATATTGATGCTGCAAAAATAAATGTCAAAAATAACCAAAACATAATGGCTTATATTTTAAATATTGAAACAGAAAAAAATGCAAATGCAACTGGGCAAATAGCCATTAATGTTCAGTTTCAAGACAATGAAAGTAAAAAAATAGTAACTAAAAAATATACAGTTTCAGGTTTTAAAACTAATAACGGTCAACATCATTCATCAACAATACCAAGTGTTGCTGCAATAGAAAAAAATGAATTATTTAAATACCAAGAATTAAGTCAAAAAGAACGTTTTCTTCAAGATAACAAAAAATATATGGAAAGCCTTAAAAGACAAATATCAACTGATGGAGATTTTAAATCAGCTAGACCTGAGCTTTCAAAAACCAGTCATGAAAATATCAAAAAATTTAATGACTTAGCAGAAAAAGTTGGATTTGATACATATGAAAATGCTGCATTTAAAGGTTTTACACTCCCTGTTTATAATGATAAAGGTGATGTTAAGGGTCTAATGATTAATGATAGGCCCGAAACAAATAAAGGCCCTTCTTCAATAGACTCATATGGTAGAGAACACGAGAAAACTAATGGTTTAGCGAGAACAATTCCTAATGAAGCATATAAAACAATGATTGAACAAACTTTTCAAGTTAAAATCACAGGTAAAAATATGTTTACCAAAGAAATAAATGAAGCACAATCTTATATTAACTGAGCAAATAGACAAAGTGATAAAGAATTCAAAGAATGGTTAGAAACACAAGAAAAACAACACAACATAAACCGTGATTATGAATTAGAAAAATTAAACAAACGTCTTCAAAATGCACCTGAAAGTGTAAAAGATGGAATTAGAAAAATCATTGAAGAGACTAAAACTAAATTTGAAAATGATTGAAAAGAATTTGTTGGACAATATGGTACTAAAGATTTATTCATCAAAACTTTTCAAAAAAACATAGAAGAATATAAAGAAAAAGCAGCTAAAGACACTGAAAACAAATTATCTATATCAGAAAATGGAACAATGTGAATTTTGGACTATGCAATAGATTCAAATGGAGCTACAAAGTTTTATTTTGGAACAAACTCACACGTTGCCAAAGCACTCACAGAAAAATTACTTGGTTTATCAATTCTTAGGATTAATAATAATGTGGGGGTTGGAGATACATTCAGAATAAGTGAACTTGATCCAAATTTCACTCGTTTTATTATGTCTCCTAAAGAAAATAATGGTTTTATAACCAAAATTTTCGATGGAACAGATTTCATGAAAACAAAACCTAGTGATTTTCTAGCAGATGAACAAAAAAGTAAATTTCAAGATGTTGAAGAATTTATAGATTTTGCAATACTTGAAATTGACTTTTCTAAACTTAATTTAGCAACTGATGTAACTGTGCTTTCAAATAATCAAAATAAAACAGGTGATTGAAAAAATAAGACTCATGCAGAATTTGCAAAATATGTTACAAATGATTATGAAAAAAATACATCTAAACACATTAAATTTTTATCTAAACCATTTTTAGATAATTATGAATCAGTAGATAGAAAATTAATTTTTAATGAACCGGAAGAAGCAAATAAAGAACTTGATAAAGTGGATCAAATTTTTATAGCAGGATATCCAACATCTGAAGGTGATTATTTCTTAGAAAAATATGTTGAACAAGATCAAATAGATCAATCTAAATGAAATTTCTCACTTTGAGTAAATTCAGATTATAGATACTATAAAAAATTAGCGAAAAAAGAAGGTCAACAATCATCATATACTGATTCTGAGTTAAATAGAGGTAACTTCCTTTCATATCAAATAGGATATCGTTCTTTTATTGACAAACCAGGTGTTACAGATGCTTTTTTAGCTGTTTCTCGCGTTGGAAATGAATTATATAATTTAGATGGTAAAAAATATATAAATTATGGATTAACTTATATGCCAAGATTTTATGCACCAGCTGGTGGTGCTTCAGGTTCAAGTGCTAGAGCAAAAGAAAATAAAGTTTTCGGTGTTGTTCATGCATCTAACAATACAGCAAAAACTAGCTTAATAGCAGCTTTAAGATCAAATGGTCATGACTATCAAAAACTTTTTGGAAATTACAATTTACCGCAATACGATTTAATTTATGGTGGTGGAAAAGATCAAAAGAAATCATATAGAGAAGCATTAAAAGAAAAATATAAATCAAATTCATCATTTAGAACAAACATTTTTAAAGATGGATTTGAAGAAACAAATATTCCTGAAGAATTTAAATTTAAAAATAATCAAAAAAATAGATAGTATTTTTATCTAATTCAATTATAAATAAGGAAAATATGACAAACACTAAAACTATCGAATATAATAAAAAAATATATGATGATAGTCAAAATATTGCAGAATCAAAAAGAATTAATATAACAGCAAATATTTATAAAGCTATTATGCTTTTATATTTATTTGTCTCATTTATAACAATATTATTTACAATAAAAAATAGCTTTTTTAACCAAAAGAATTTTTCTGATTTGAAAATTATTTTTGACTTCTCATCCAAGGAATATGAAGGATGAAATTGATTAATTATTTTTAGAATATTAATTATTTCGTTTATTTATTTTTATCCTCTACTTAAAGGATTTATCAATATAAATAAAAATAAAGAACATATAAAAATTTACTCCATTTGGTTCACTTTATATTTAGTTTTATCATTAGTAGGATTTTCATTATTTCATTTAGTACATGTTTCTGATACTACCAATGTTAAAAATTTACTTTATGCTTTAATACCAATATTATTAGTTGATATTTCATACACTTTATTTAATTACTTTATTAAAAGAAGATTGTTCCCTATTGTATTTTCAAGCAAAACTCCTCTTATTATTGATATCGTTTCTAGAATCACTCTTTGTGCTTTGACAATAACAGTTTTTATGTTTTGAATAGGGGAAAACCCATCCGGAGAAGCATTATTTAACAATAAATTTTACAATTGACTACATCAGCTTTTTAATACTAAAAGTATTACTAATTTATTAATAATTACTAGCTTATCATTAATAATTGGATTACTTTTAACTGGTTTAAAAATTTATTCTATCTATGAAATAATTTATAGACAGTATGATTTTGTTAATTTTAAAAGTAGAATTTCATTTTACTTAACAACATTGAGTGCAATTTTAATTTGATTACTTTCTCTTTTTAGCTTAAAAATACCGACAAATAATTACTTTAGGCCAGAAGAAATTAATTATTTAGGGCTTTTATATGGAATAAGCAACATTTTAATTGCTTCATTATTTGCATTTTTAGTAATAACTAACTTTTTTAACAAAAAAATAGTTCTGAATAGTAACCTACTTAATGTTTTATATCTTGCTTTCTTCCAACTTATATCATGAACAATTTTTCTAATGTCATCATTTGCAAAGTATTCTTCTATTGTTAATCTTATTAATTTATTCTTAACAATTTTTTCAAGTGTAACAATGTTCTTTATTTATTATAAAAAGAACAAAATACTTAATTATTTAAACCTTTATTTCGTAGGCATAAACATTGCAATAATTGTTGTAATTTCATTTATATTTGGATTAAACCAAGTGTTATTAAGTGAATCTAATAAGGCTTTTTACATCATTAATTCTCATTTGTCATTAATGCAAATTTTAACAATAATCACAGTGTTTTTCCAACTAGCTTTTATAACAATAGTTACAATTTACATATTTAAAACAATAATAAAAATTTCTAAAGTGGAAAATAAAGAGAAAGTCGAGGCTAAAAATGAAAAAATCAAACAAACTAAATAACGGCGAATTTCAAATTTTTAACTTGTATAAAGAAGCAATTAATTCAGATATTTTTGTAAGTTACGAAAAGGTAGTAGCAAGTTCACTATTAGAATCTAGCCTAGGGTTTAAATCGCCTGAGTACTTAGAATTCGATAGAATGTACAACGAAGGCATAAGCAAAAAATTTGATTTAATTTTTGATTTTTTCATTGTTCACTTTGATGTTGATTTAAAAATAAATATGCAAGCACTTGTTCCTACAATAAAATTTGAAGAAAGTAGCAATGTTGACGGCATCAACTTTAAATCAAATCAACCAGGCAAATTAGGTGATTTTCTGACAAAAATTAATTCAAGAATTGAAACTCTTTTAGAAAAAGGAATGTATGTAGAAATTTTTCCAAATATTGTTGTATTTAAGTCAAAAAATACAAATTCACTAAAAATTGTTTTCGATAGTTCACAAGTTTTATATAGAGGTTAAATATGGACTTTAGAAAACTTGAAGAGAAATTAAATAATTTCAAAAAAATAGAGACGAAAACAAATACAGACAAAAATATTTTGTTAATAGAAATGATTAAACAAAATAAATTGTTAAATTTTTATGTTAATAATTCAATTTATAGTCAAAATATACTTTTAGCAATAAAAAACGAGTATCAAATTACTAATTCTTTAATTGATAAAAATAGTTCTTGATCTAGTTCACTTTTCAAAAAGTTAACAAATTGATTTATAAACAGCAGAGAATTATGAATTTATGTTACTGAAGAACAAAAATTTTCAACAGATTCTTATTCTAGGTATGAAGAAAATATTTTAAAATCAATAAATAAAAAAACAGCTGACTTTATTACAATTGGAAAAAGAGCTAATAAATTTTGTCTTGACAATAAGCTAAACATAATTAAATCTTATAGTGAAAATCAAAAGACAGATGATTTATCTTGAGAGTTAACTCAAATAGTGAAAATTCTTTTTTCCCAAAATAACTATGAAAAACTTCTTTTTGTAATTAATTCAAACAAAAATGTTAATGGTAATTTTACAATATTACCTATATCAAATTTCAATATAAGCAATTTAATTGACAATAAAGAAAAACAAAAAAATATTAATATAAAGAAGTTTAAGATTTATCCTAATATCAACGATTTTATAAATATCAAAATTGATTCTTTCATTGAAAATTCAATTCATTCATTACTTGTTGAATCATCATTTTATAAAGCAAAAGTTGGGCTTGTAAGAATGAATAAAATATCCAATGAATTAGAAGAAGAAATGAAAAAAATTAATAAAAAAATAAATAGAATTAAGCGAGAAATTGAAATTGAAGAAATAGTTCTTTTAACAAGCAAAAATAATAGGATTATTAAATAAGAGGTGTTAAAATGTCAACTAAATATTTTAAAACTACAATCAGTTTCATATTTGACAAAAAGATAATGCTTGATAATTCTGAAGTATTTGTTTACTTAAATGATGAAAATGAATGAGTTAAAGTAACAAATAACTCGATATTTGGATATGAAATAGTACTATTAAAAATTTATGATCACATTAATGAAAAGGAATTTTACATTTTTGCAAAAAACTCAAATATCATTGCAGAAAATGACAACATTTACATTAATACAACAAGTTATCTTGATTTTTATCAAATTTCTAAAGTTAAGAAAAGCATAAATGAAAATATTAAAATTTTAGATAAAAAAATAGCTTCATTAAAAAATATGCAAAAAATAGGTATGGATTTAGAATTATTTTTAAAACTTAAAAAAATTAAACAGGAGCAATATATCTTAAGAAATACTCATAAATTTAATCTTAAGAAAATTGAATTAGACTATGAAAATTAAAAAAATATTACTAAATAGAGTCTTCGCTTCAACATTATTTATTTCTTCTCCAATTGTTTTAATAAGTGCTGGTGAAGCAAATGGTAAACCAGATGATAAACCAACCAAACCTCAAGAACCAAAAAAAGAAATTGATAAAAATTTTGATAAATTTAAACAATTAGCTGAAAATAAAATAAAAGAAGCTATAGACAAAGCTATTGATGAAACAATTTCATTTTTAAAAACTAAAGTAGATAAAATAGGCTCCCTTGACAAACCTGATGATAAATATTATGAAAAACTAGAACAAAAAATTCATTTATTATCTTTAATAAGTTATTTCAAAAATAATAAACAAAAAATTATCAAAAAACCTGATGAATATGGTTTTCCTGTTAGATTCCCATATGTTATTGCTAATGAAAAGAAATATAATGTTGGTATAGTTAAGTTTAATGGAAAAACCTATAATAATATAAAAATGGGAAAAGATAATAAGCTAAATTATTCAGAGCTTATTAATCCTGAAAAAGGCGACTTAATTACAATAGATAGTAAAAGTGATAACTTTATAACTGAAGATAGATTTAAAAAAGAACTAGAGAAATATACAAATGAGCTTATAATGCAAGCAAAAAGAATGGTTGATGCAGATAAAGATATACCTAAAATTGGAAAAGACATTTTTTTAATTGATAAAGAAGTAAATGATCCTGCTAATCCTTCTCTAAAAGTTAATGGTCTGATAATTAGTTCTCCAGTTGGTTTTAAAACATGATCTGAATACATAATTAATAGAATAAAACCTAAATTTGTTGAATTTGATTTAAAACAAAATGAACAATATATTGAAGAAGTACATCAAAATAATGCTAAAAAAAGACCAGTTGCCCCTGTTGTAATTCCTCCTCTTGTACCAAAAAAAGATTTAGATGCTATAGAAATTCATGATGCTAACGAAGTTCCTTTAGAAATACCATCTTTAAAACCATTGATTTCATACAAACATCTAGGCAAGTCAATGACTGAATTAAAAAATATCTTCGATAGTTCCTCTCCAGATGAAAAAAACAAGATGTTTTTCTTTAATAACCCTATAAATACAAGATATAAATATTTTGTTAAAAATTTATCTATATCAAATGTTATAAATAAAACGCAATTAACTGCTACTGTTCAAATTACAGACACTGCAGCACAATCTGATGTTTCAAGAAATTATGCAATTGATGTTGAAATGTCAAATAACAATTCAAAAAATATACAATTTTTACTTGAAAATCAAATTAGAATTATCAGAGAAAATTTTGTTAAGCTTTATAAATCAGTGGGCTTGGATGAAAGACTTAACTATCCAGAATTAGGGAATAATGCATTAATGGAAACTATGAATGCTATAGTTGCTGGAGCTGTAGGTGTAATTAATAAAGATAAAATAGTAGAAAAATGATCTTCAATTAATGATAAATACAAAAATCATAATATTGATTTTAATAATCCCAATAATAAATATGTTGTTCAAAGTTCAAATGAAATTCTTAGTGAAATATTACTGGCATTACATGAATCAGATATAAATGGTAAATACTATTGAAATGCATTGGCAGATACATATGATTACATTTTAAATGATAAAGAATCTGGTTTTAAAAGTCATTTGGAATCAGAAGAATCTAAAAAAGCTATTAAAGAAAAATTTAAAGAATTAAATTTAGAAGTAAAATACATTGATAAATTAGTTGATCTTTTAAATTTTAGAATTTTAAAATTCAAATCATTATCACAAAAATCTTCTAAATGAGTAAATTCATTGAATTTACACAAATGATTTGATGAATATATTTCTGATTCATCAATTATTAAAAATAAAATAGACATTTTATCAAAATTGTTAGATACCAAGAAACCAGCTAAAGCCTCAAAAGAAGAAAAAGAACTTATTGATAGTTACAATGAAGCTGTAAATATAATAAAAAATAGTGAAAGAAAAATTAATAATTCTAAAACAATTATTGGATCAATATTCATTGCAATTAGTTTAATGTTTATTATTGTAAGTATAATAATTTTCTTAATTAAAAAACAAAAAATAAAAGGCAAAAATTTCAAAACTGTTTTAACTGTTAGCGGAATTATTTCATTAATGATAACAGTTATTGGATTAATTATGTTAATCTTAGGAATTAAAGGATAAAAATGCAAAAAATAGATAATACAGTAAAAAAAGTTGAAAATGGATCCCTACCAAAAGTAAGTGCCATATTCGACTATATGATAGTAGTAAACGGAAAATTTAATTACAAGCAACAACAAATTTTTACATCAACAAAAAATAAAGATGTTAAATTATTCTTAATGAGTGCTACAACTGATTCAGCTTATTTATTAGCAAATGAAGAAGGAAAAAAAATTTCAATTGGCGATGAAATTACATTAGTTTCTCAAGATAATAAAGTAACTACTACAAAAGATCATTTTGGTAAAGTGATTGATATATATGGTAATGCAGTATTGCCAGAAAAAAAAGTAATTTTTCCAAGTGCAAACAGCACAAGCTCCGATACTTTTAAATTAGCTCATGATTTAATGAAAGTTAAACGACTTAATGAACAACTATATACGGGTATAACAAGCATCGATCTTTTAATTCCTATTGGTAAAGGTCAAAGAGAATTGATTATTGGTGACAGACAAACTGGAAAAACACATATTGCTCTTAATACTATTATTAATCAAAGTCAAAAAAGCATTAAATGTGTTTATGTGGCAATAGGTCAAAAAAGAGAAAATATCTCAAAAATTTATAATACACTAAAAGAATTTAATGCTCTTCAACATACTATTATTATTGATGCCCCTGCTATTAGCGCCTACGAACAATATTTAGCTCCTTATGTTGGTATGGCACATGCAGAAAACATTTCTTTAAATGATGATGTCTTAATAATTTTTGATGATTTAACTAAACATGCAAATATTTTTAGAGAAATGGCGCTTTTAAGTGATAGACCAGTAGGTAAAGAAGCAATGCCTGGTGATATGTTTTTTGCACACTCACAATTATTAGAAAGAGCTGGTGCATTCAAAGATAGAAAAACCATTACAGCACTTCCAATTGTACAAACAATAGATGGTGACATTACAAGTTTAATTTCTTCAAATATTATTTCTATTACTGATGGTCAAATAGTTACAAGTAGTAAATTATTTTCTCAAGGTGTGCTGCCAGCTATTGATATAGATTTTTCTGTTTCAAGAACTGGTTCAAGCGTACAAGATAGAACTATAACTAAAATAGCTGCTGAAGTCGGAAAAATATATAGAAAATATAAGAGACACCTTAAGTTATCTATTTTAGACTATGAATTAAACAAAGAAATAGCTCTTTTAATGTACAAAGGTAAAATGATTACTAAATTATTTGAACAAAAAGGTTACTCAATTTACTCACATAACTTTGTACTTATAATGACAAAAATTATAAGTTGATCATTAATAAAAAATATTAAAGATGAACAAAAAGCGCTTCAATTTATTGATGAATTTATTACAAATTATCCAGAAGGAATAAAACAATTTGAAAGCATAAAAGCTAATGCTGAATATGATGATACATTGGTAAAGAATTACTTTGCTTTTGCATTAAAAGAGTATTCTGATTATGCAAATTTAGGTTGAGATATAGATTACGATTATGAATTTATGCCTATTTCAAAGGACTTTTTAGAAAATACAGCCATCAAGTTAGGAGATAAATAATGACAGGAAAAATTGTAGGAATTTCAAGTGATGTTATTGAAGTTCAGTTTGAAAACGCTAAATTACCATCTGTAAATGAATTATTAACAACTCATGATGGCAAAACATATTTGCTTGTTAAAAGCATTGTAAATGAATCAACAATTAAAAGCATAATTATATACTCATCAACTCAAATTTCATTATCAGACAAAATTGAAGCTACAGGTAAAAGTTTCATGGTTCCTGTTGGTAAAAACGCAAGGGGTAACATTTATTCCTTCCGCGGAGTTGCACTAGATAATAATAGTTCTAAAGCTCCCAAATTAATTGAAATGAATTCAATTATGAATCAAAAAAGGGATTTAAGCACTAAATTTGAAATTGTAGAAACTGGAATTAAAGCAATTGACTTCTTTATTCCTATTGTTAAAGGTTTTAAACTTGGTATTTTTGGTGGTGCTGGTGTCGGAAAAACTGTTTTAATGAAAGAAATTATTTTTAATATTAGTAGTAAGTCAGAAAATATTTCAAATATTTTTATTGGATCTGGTGAGCGTTCTAGAGAAGCTATTGAACTTTATGAAGAGTTAAAACAATCAAATCTTATGAAAAACTCAACAATGTATATATCAAAAATGAATGAATCAGCAGGAGCTAGAATGTCTATTGTTCCAATCGGTATAACAGCTGCTGAATATTCAAGAGATTATGATAAGGAAGATGTTTTACTATTTATTGATAATATCTATCGTTTTGTACAAGCAGAAAATGAAGTTAGTGCATCACTTGGCAAAAAACCTTCTGTTGGTGGTTATCAATCTACTCTCGAAAGCGATGTTGCTAATGTACAAAATAGATTATTTAAAAATGAAAATGGTGCTATAACATCATTTCAAACAGTATTCTTGCCTATGGATGACTTAAGTGATCCTTCAGCTGTTGCTGTGTTTAATCACTTAGATGGAAATATGGTTCTTTCTCGTGAACAAACATCAAAAAATATATTTCCAGCTTTTGATCCGTTAGCTAGCTCATCGATTTCTGTTGATGAAAAAATAATATCTAAAAGACATTTTAATGCAATTATTGAAGCAAAAAGAATTCTAAAAGCTTACAAAGATCTTGAAGATGTTATCTTAATTCTTGGTTTTGATGAACTTGATGCAGAAAGTAAAATAATTGTTAAGAAAGCTCTTCAACTTGAAAACTTTTTTACACAAAACTTTTTCATGACAGAACACTTTACAAAATCTCCTGGTCAGTATGTTCCATTAGATGAAACTATTGAAAGTGTTATCAGAATTACAGAGGGTAAATACATAAAACAAAGCCCAGAAATATTTGCATATGTTGGATCTGCTTTAAATATACCAACTGATAGTGAATTAGGTTTATAATAAAAAAGTCCATTTTGGGCTTTTTTATTTATTAAAAAGACTATAAAAAAGATAAAAAAAGAAAAAGGCATTTTGCCTTTTTTCATAAATTAAATTATTAAATGTCTCAATCAGATAAATCTGGCAACATTGTGATACATACTGCTTCAGGACCTGTATGTACAGCCACAGCCGATGGAATAAAACCACTTAACTTAGGTGCAATGTTGTGTTTAGATAATATATTTTTTACATTTTCAACTAAAATGTCATTGCAACCTTGAAAAATATGAAATTTAAATTTTTTTGGATCAAATTCTTTGGAATATTCTGATCCAAAAGTTATCATTTTGTCGATCATTTTATTTAAAGCGCCTTTTTGAGTTCTTCCTATCCCACCAGTTGAAGCCTCATTTTTATAAAATTTAACATAAGGATTAAGACCAATTAGTTTAATTCCTCTAAGAAGAAATTTCTTAAATGAACTAACCCTTCCGCCTTTAATCACATAATCTACAGAAGGAGGAAAAACATATATTATTGACTTTTCCATTATTTCATCTAATTTTTTGATTACAGATTTCATATCGCCATTATTTGCTTCATAATATTTTGTAATATAATCTACAACATCAAAATATTGTTCTCCTGCTCAAGAGTTATCATAAACATATACATTTGGGTATTCGCTAGCAATTTTAACAACTTGTTGATATGTAGAAGAAAGAGCACTACTTATACAGAAAACTAATACATCATCAAATTCTTTGCTTTTTTGTTTAATAACTTCTGACATGAGTTCAAGATTTGGTAATGATGATTTAGCAACCTTTGAATTTTTAATTTTTTCAAGAACATGCTTTTGTTCATAGCCACCAAAATCTGTAAAAATTTCACCATCTATATCTGTTCTAAAAGGAAAATAACCATAATTATTTTCTTCCATAAATTCAGGTGTTTTAGATGAAAATGAATCAAACACAAAGCCTAATTTTTTTGTCATTTTTTCTCCTTGTTTCAATAATTATACATTATAGTAATATTTAACCATTAATTTTTCAACCATTATATCCTCGAGATTTTCTGGTAGATTTTCGTATATTATCAAAGCTCTTTTGAAGTTATTTATTTTTTCAACAAAAGTTTGCAATTTTAAATATATTTCTGAATCAATTAGAATTTTGCTACAAATATCTTTGCTTATAATGAATGTATTAATTTTTCTAGAATGTACATAATTAAAAATATTTTGATCGAGTTCTTTTATATAGAAACCTATATTAGGAAATTTATTGTCATATTTATAATTTTCTACAGTGCTCAATAAGCTGTTAATAAGATCATAATTGAAATTATTTTTAGTTGGTTTAACAATGGCGACTGTATTTTTTCTTGTATAAGATGTTAAATTTTTAAAATCTAAATTATTTGTTTCTATCATTATTAAATCATTATTATTTTCTTCAGAAGTTATCAAATATTTATTTCAAATATTTGTATACACAAATTTATATCATGGAAGTTGCATGAAGAATTCCATATCATGATTTGTAAATCCAAGAATTCTATTTTTTAAATACTTTATGTTAGTGTTATTATTATTGCCATATTCTTTAACATAAAAAGGTTCTTTAGCATACTCTTGCATAGTGTTTTTATTAAAAAATTCTGCAACTTTGTTTGTATATTCAACAAAATCACTACTATGATCCATGTTATCAATAAATCATGAACCATATTTATCAAATGAATTACCGTTTTCTAAATTATGAACTAGATATCTTGCTTTATTATTTAATACTTTAATATCATTGCTATTTTTAGGTAATTCAAAGGAAATTAATGCAATATTATTAAAGTATCTATTTAGAGAATTATATTTGATCAAGCTAGCAATCTTTTTATTTCAACAGTTTTCTGCTTTTTTAAGTGATCGTAATGAATTAAAACCAATCATAATGTGCAAAATGCCTTTTTTTAAATATGCTCAACCTGAATGTCTATTTAAATTTAATATTTTTATGATTTGTCTAATATCTTCATTATATAACTTGTGGGTCAAAAAGTACTCATCAATAGAAAGAGCAAAAGACAAATAATAATAATTTGGAAGCTTTAATAAATCCATACTTCCTTGAAGCATGATAAATGGATTATATTTAGTTTGAATTGAATTTATATTTCAATGAATTGAACAAAAGAATGCTTTTTTATCCACTGAAGGATAAAATTTAACTAAAAATTCTTTTTTATCAATATTAAAATTGACATCTTTTAAACTCTTGTATGTATCTGTGCCAGAAATCATGTCAAAATTTAACCTTGTTGAAATACTAAAACGTTGTTCAAATTTTTTTGAAAAAATATATTCTCTTATCTTATCATGCGATTCTTTATGAAAATAATTAATGAAATTTTCAAAATTTATTGTTTCATCAATTTCTATTCCAACAGATGAATCATCAAAATTTAATGAGCCACTTATTTTTTTATCACTAAGCCTAACAACAGATCCTGAATTAGGATTTATTTTAAAAAATAAAATGCCATTTGTGTTAAATGAATTTACTTTTGCTACTTTTTTATAGGTGAAATAAAACAAAATGCCTATGAAAAAAAGCAAATTTATAACAAAAAATATTCATAAAGTAATTTCAACAGCTTGTGGCATTTTTTTCATCCTTTATATTGATTTAATTATCTTTTAGTAGTCTAACGGATTGGTGATTTTTTGCTAATGATTTAACACCTTGTGTAGCAAAATGAACAACTATAGTGTCTCCATTAACTTCAAGAACTTCACCTTCACCAAAAAATGTGTGACTTATAACATCTCCAACTATAATTTTTTTGTTTCTTAATTTTATTTTTTTCTCATCATCAAATTCATCATTAACTAGAACTGAATTATCTTTTTGAAGTATATGCTTGCTAACATTAATTCCCATTTCTTTAAGAAAACGAGAAGGCTTTTTCTCAGTATTTGTGCTTAAAAGCATTCCACGCGAATCACTAACAAAGAGTTTTTCTTTTGCTCTGGTTATGGCTACATATACAAGTCTTCTCTCTTCTTCAATTGATTCATCAGATTTGCATGAACGATAATGTGGAAAAACTCCTTCACTCATTCCAACTAAAAATACATTATCAAATTCTAATCCTTTTGATGCATGAACAGTCATAAGAGAAACGAAATTTATAGAATCAGTAGATGCATCAGAAGCTGACATTAATGAGATATACTCAAAATAATCCGCTATTTTTTTTGTTGGATTTTCAGTTTCTCAAACTTTAATACCTTCTAGCAGAACTCTAATATTTTCTTCACCAGTTCCTCTTAAACCTACATCATCATTGATGTAATCAAAATAGCCTATTGCCTCAAGAAATTTTTCTAAAACTATATGAATTTTATTAGATTTTAGTGCTACTCTAAATCTATTAACAATATTCAGAAAGGATACAATATTCGATTTTATTTCTGTGGAAACCGGTAATTCTCTAAAATGATTAATCAAAGTTTTATAAATAGATAATTTTTTTTCTTTAGAAAATTCAATTATCTTGGAAAGAGTAACTTCGCCAATTTTTCTTGGTGGAATATTAATAATCCTTAACAGTTGTAAATCATTGCCATCATAAATAACTCTTAAAAAAGCAAGTGCGTCTTTAATTTCTTTTCTTTGGTAAAACTTTTCACCACCAAAAATTTTGTAATTTATATTTTCATTCATAAGTTGTTCTTCAAAATTACGAGAATAACTATTAGAACGGTAAAAAATAGCTATATTTTTAAGTTGAATTTTTTGCTTTTTGAGATCATTAATTTTTTGTACAACTCATCTAACTTCTGCTTCAGGACTAAAAGCATGCATAAACTCAATAGATTCACCTTCAACATTATCAGTTTCTAATTTTTTATTGAATCTTAATTTGTTATATTCAATTAATGAGTTTGCTGACTCAAGAATTTTTTTAGTAGAACGATAATTTTTGTTCAAAATTATTGTTTTTGTGCCTTCAAAATCTTTATCAAAGTTCAAAATTAAATTAACATCAGCACCTCTTCATCTATAAATAGTTTGGTCAGGATCTCCAACAATAGTTAATTGTGCTTTTTCAGAAGCTAAATATTTAATAATTTCATATTGAATAGCAGAAGTGTCTTGAAATTCATCAACTAATATATATGAATATTTTTTTGCTCATTTTTTAGCTATTGTAGGGTTTTTTGCAAATAATTCATCTGTTTTAATGAGTAAATCGTCAAAATCAAGACTTTCTAGTGATTGCAACTTTTCATTATAAATATTGTAGATTTTAACTATTTTTTCACCACTTCCAAAAAACTCATTTTCAGGATTTGAATTAATATGATCAACTAAGGCATCATAATCACATTCTGTATTTTTTGCTCATGAAAAGAAAGAAATTATGTTTTTAAAACTTACATCTGAACTATCCATTTCCAAATCTTTGAAAATAGATTTTATAATGTTTTTTTTATCATTATTGTCAATTATTTGAAAATCATGCTTAAGGTTTACATAAAAAGCCTCTTCCCTTAAAATCTTTGCACAAAGAGAGTGGAATGTAGAAATTTCTGCTTTTTCAGTATTAAATTTTGTATTTGTATATGTAGCAACTCTTTCAGCCATTTCACTAGCAGCCTTATTTGTAAATGTAACAGCTAAAATATATTTTGGAGAAATACCTAGTACATTTATCAAAAAAGCTATTTTACGTGTTAAAACTCTAGTTTTACCACTTCCTGCACCAGCAACTATTCTAAGTGGGCCGTCAAAATACATCAATGCTTCTTTTTGTTCTTCATTTAAACCATCAAATATTCTGTCACGTTGATTTTTGATAACTTTATCCATGAACATTTTATTTACCTTCCACTTCTATTTTCATTTAATCGAATATGTTATATTTTTCATTTTTGTTATAAAAAGGAACTAATTTTGATTCCAAGCTACTCATTGGATTGTAATGTTTAATTCAAACAACTCTTGAATTACTTAATAAATCAATTATGCCTATACGTTTTTTACTTACTATTATCGATAATAGGTCAATAGTCAAAAAAAGTATATAAATAGATAAAAAAATTTTTAAAAAATTATTGGCAAAAGCAAAACTAAATTTTGATGAAGAATTATTGTTTTTAATATATTCTAAAAAAAGCTTAACCTCGTTATGTCTTACACAAAATAATATTAAAATAACTATAAAAAATCAGATTCAAAATGAAAAAACAGATCGTTTAAGATAACATATTATTCTAATTTTTTTTAAATTATTATCTTTTTGATAATCATTATTACTATTATCTAACAGTAGTTGAACTCTGCTTATTAGCATTCCTAGTGTTCTTCCGTCGAGAAAAAAAGGTATTAAAACAAATAAAATTGCAGCCTGTATTACTGATAATATTCAAAACAAATAATATTTTAAAATGAATGAATTTTCATCAACATTAAATTTTTTACTTATAGTTAGGTAAAAAGACAAAATAACAAGTGAAATAAAGCAAAAAATATCAAAAACCCTATAAAATAGTCTTATTCAAAAAGTAACATTTTTGTGTAACATCTACATTTTTTCCAATGCATTATCTCATTTTTCAATATCTGTTAATGTTTTTATTAACTTACTTTCAAAAGTGTTTTTATTTACATAAATATTTGTGTCAAAAAACAAGCTGTCATTATTTTGTTGTCTTTGTAAATATTTGTATAAATCATCTGCATACTTTTTAGAACGTCTTTCAAGAAAATTTGATCGATTTTTGAAATAATTAAAAACCGAAAATCCTTTTCTTCAAGTTTTTAATAATCCAGCAAGAAAAATTTGTAAGAAATAATACTTAGCATACTGAACTTCATATTGAAGTTTTGTATTGCTAGTTTTTAAATTCTCGAGCAATATATCAAATTGAGAAATAAAACTATTTGGAGCTAATCATAAATTAGATGAAATATTCTCACGAACAATACGTTCTCCATAATAAGCATATGAGCAAGCATTAGTTAGCAATATATATGTTAAAAATATACAAAACTTGCTATCATTAAATTCTTTAATTTTTAATCTATCAAACTTATGCAATAGTGTAGATTTAAAAATTTTATTAAAAATAAAAGGGTATGAATATGCTACAACTTCAGGATATTTTTCTATCTTAAAAATTGTATCTTGTGTAACTCTAGGATTAGGTTTTCATCTTATAGAATTAACTAATCTAGGTCTGAATTCAATTATTTCAGTATCATATTTATGAGTTAATTCAATCATTCTACTTACAAAATAGTATCTTCCTACATTGTCAGGAAAAAATATATATGAATATTTACCTTTAACCAAATGAAAAGCAGATAATATTTCTGCTTGAACACTAGTTCTTTTGTTATTCACTATAAATTTAAGTCTTGAACCAAAAAAATCAAGATATTTTTCAATAGTGCCATACATTATTTTTCCAGGATTTGTTAAGGATAAAATCAACTCAAAATCTTGATTATCTTGATACTTATATGTTGACAAAACATTCTTTAAATCAGTATTATTTGAAACATTTGGGACAATTATTGATAACTGCATATATACTCCTTTTATTACATTTTTATATTACCGCTTGTTCTAGGATAAGGAATAACATCACGAATATTATCAACACCAGTTACATACATAACTAATCTTTCAAAACCTATTCCAAAACCAGATGAGCCTGCATCTCCAAAACGTCGTAAATCAAAATATCATTGTAAATCTTCTTGATTAATTCCAACTTCTAATGCTCTTTGAAGTAACTTTTCATATCTAACTTCTCTTTGGCTACCACCAATTAATTCACCAATACCTGGTACAAGCATATCAAACGATGCAACTGTTTCACCATCATTATTTTGATGCATATAAAATGCTTTAAATGATTTTGGAAAATTAATTATAGCAACAGGCCCTTTTATCACTTCCTCAGCAAGGTATCTTTCATGTTCGGTGCCAAGATCCAAGCCAAATTTAATATCTTGATTTTCAAATCTTGTTTTAACTTTTTGTAACTCAAAAATAGCATCTTTATAGTCTAAAATTGATAATTTAGTTTTTATAAATGATTTGAGTCTATTAATTAAATTTTTATCAATGTTTTCTGATAAATATGCAAACTCTTTAGGATGTTTAGCAATTGTATTTTTTATTACATTTTTAAGTAGATCATCTGCTAACCTTATAATTTGTTTTAAATCATAAAAGGCAACTTCTGGCTCTACCATTCAAAACTCAGCAGCATGTTTTTTGGTATTGGAATGTTCAGCTCTAAACGTTGGTGCAAAAGTATAAACTTTATTAAAACCAATAGCATAGCTTTCAGCATGCAATTGACCAGTTACTCCCAAAGTTGCATTATTTAAAGGGAAAAATGGATTTTTTTTGTTACCATCATTAACATAAAATAATTCTCCAGCGCCTTCACCATCATTACTTGTTATGATAGGAGAATTGAAATACAAAAAACCTTTTTCTGCAAAATATCTGTGAATTTCTTGAGCCAATGTTGAACGAATTAACATTACAGATCTAAATAAATTTGTTCTGTGTCTTAAATGTGGAAATTCTCTAAGTGTTTCAACATTAATTTCTTGTTTTTGAATAGGAAAGTCACTATCAACATTTTTTAATAACTTAAATCTTTCAGCAACCAATTCTAAAGGTTGTTTTGCATTTGGAGTAAGTTTTATGACACCTTTTGTTTCGATTGCGGCACCCATACGAATAGAATCCAACTCATCAAAATTAAATTTATTTCCTTTTATAGTAACCTGTAATTGTTCAACTGTTGATCCATCTGAAATTGTAATAAATCTTATTTTTTTATTACCTCTATTTGAAACAACCCAAGCTCTAATAGCAATATTTAAATTTCTAAATTTTTTTGGCTGTTTAAATACTTCATTTATTAATACTGTTTTCATAAAAACTCACTTTCAAAAAAATAAATACACTAATTAAATATTAAATACTAATTTAAATTATACATAAGTAATAAAGAAAAAAATTAATTTGATTTTTTATGTTGTTTTTTTACTTTTTTATCTATAAAACAAACATTAACAAAAAATAAAATGAGCTAAAAAAATAAAATTGAATTCAGCATAAATTCTTATAATAAAATGTAAAAATTAATATCATTATTACTGATATATACTTAATTTGAAAGAAAAATACTTTAGATAATATACTGAAAATATTTGATATAGAGTGCATTGTTTTAAAATAATTAAAATCAAAATTTATGATTTTTGAAATCTTAAAATTTATAAAAAAATTATAAAAAAATACATCAATCTAAATTTCCTTTATACCTATAATTAAGTCATATAAATTACAAAATCTAAATTAATTTAATACTTAATTATTCAATAAATGTTTGTTTGATAACATTTTTAATTTTTGTATCACTTATAACACAATAATTTATCTTTATAAAGTAGTTTGTTTTATGTTGAAAGGAATAAAAAATATATCCACTTTTTTATTAACATTTTTTCTTTATGAATAAAAAAACAAATACTTGAAATTCAAAAATACTTTTTTACTTTTTTTGTAATAAAATGTATTATGTTTTAAAAAATGAATAAAAGTAATTAATATTATTTTTAGGAGTATATATGTCAAATATAGCAATAGTAAATTTATTTTTTGGAATAATTTCATCTGCATTAATGGTTGCAATAGCCATTCCTCAACTTATTGCAATTCATAAAAATAAAAATGTTGCCAGCGTTTCATATGGCACATTCCTAATATATTTTATAGGTGGATTATTATTTGTAATTACCATGGTTCTAAAAGACGGAGTTGGAACCTATGAATTTGATAGTAAAAGCAACCCCAATTCTGACCCTATTATTAACATTTTGGGTAACTATCTTTTTCTAATCGTGATGTCGTTAACAATAACATCATTTTTAATTTATGATAAAAATAAACCTTTTTGATTCAAGACAGTTATTGGTTCTTTTGTTTGATCAATTTCTTTAACTTTTACAATATGAATTATTATGGCTTATTCAAACCCAAATTATAGAGCTAATTTGAAATCAGAATCAATTGAAATGACTGCTCTAACAGTTGTTGCAACATTATGCACCTCATTACCATTTACACTTCAAATTTATAAAACATTAAAACTAAAAAGTGCTGAAGGCCTTAGTGTGATAATGCTGTATCTAGGTATTGTTTTAAATGCTACATTACTTATTTACCTAGCTACATTATTACCTGTTGGAATTCCTATGTGATATGTCTGCATAATATTCCAATCAATCGCAATATTAGTTTATATTGCTCAAATTTTTCTATATTACTATTTTAAGAACAAAAACAAAATAGTACATACACAAAATATGGAAATTAATAATTAAATGTTTTTTACCGAAAAAGTCTATTTTATAGGCTTTTTATTTTTTTACTAATTATGATTTAAATTTAAAATTAATAACAATTAATTTGATATTATAATATTACCTAAATTAATAAATAAACAAGGAGAAATATATGGCAACAATCGATAGAGATCCTGAGATATGCAAAGCTAAGATTGAAAAACGTAAATTATTGCTTGAAAAAATGCATCAAGAAAATATTGAATTTTTAAATAATCCAGCTCTTATTAGGGAAGAAGATATTCCTATTGATAAAAAATGCTCTGAACCATTTTGTAAATTAAATAATGAAGAAATAAGTTTAGAAGATAAAAAAAGAAACATAATTATTAGAACAATGGCTATTGCAGCTACAGTTTTATTACTTGTTACAACTCTTTTAATTGGAACACTAATAGGAAGCCTTTAATGCAAGAAGCGCTTATAATAATTATTCTCACTATTAGTATTCTAATTTTGGTGATTGTTTCTTTACCTATTTTAATTTCTATTTTTAGTACAAAATTCAAAAAAACTCGTTTTAATAAAATGGGTAAAAGCAGCCAAATTAGACTTATAAATCAGTTAAGAGAAGCTGTTGAATACCTTTCAAAAAATAAAATTGGAGCTCTTATTACAATTGAAAATAATGACAATATAGAGAACCTTAGAACTGATGGAATTATTATTGATGCCAATATATCTTCTAGCTTATTAATTTCTATTTTTAACAAATACTCGCCATTACATGACGGTGCAGTAATTATTAGAGACAATAAAATTTACTATGCTTCAACCTTTTATAAAATTACTAAAAAATCTATAGATAACCAATATGGAGCAAGGCATAGAGCTGCAATGGGGATAAGCGAGTTATGTGATGCAACAACCATTGTTGTCTCAGAAGAGACAGGAAATATAAAATTAATTAAAAATGGAATTTTTTACGCTGTTAAAATTGAACAATTCCAAGAACAGTTAGTTAAATACTTAAAGGACTAGTATGAGCGAAGAAAATAATATGGATTCAAATTTAAATATTGAACTCATTAAAAATATAATCAAAAATTTGGATATAAAAGGTGCAAGAAACCTTGTTGATGAATATCCTGATGCACAAATTGCTGACTCCATACAATCTCTTACACTTGAAGAACAGTTAACAATTCTAAGGCTTTTTAATACTGCTTCTGCAGCAAGTATTTATAGTTATCTTGATGAAGATATTCAAGTTGAGTTAGCAAAAAGCTTTACTGAAGAATGAGGGATGAAACTTCTCCAAGAACTTCAAAGTGATGAGCTTGTTGATGTTTTAGATGAACTGCCTGCAAATGTAACTAGCAAAATTTTAGCCTATACAAATAGTGAAAAAAGAAGTCAATTGAATAAGTTGCTAAGTTATAACGACAATGAAGTTGGAAGTATAATGAGTATAGATATCTCTAGCTTACCAAACTCATACACTTGCGAACAAGCATTAAACAAAATTCGTAGAGATTATAAGAAAAATAAAAAAGAACTTGTTCATTATTACTATGTAATAGGAAATACAAATCAACTTTTAGGAGTTCTTACGCTTGAAGAAATTTCATTTGCTGAGCCTAATCAATTAATTGATGACATTTATTCGCCTGTTGCATTTGTTTATACAAGTGACAAAAAAGAACATGCAGCAAAAATATTTAGTGAGCATGATATGTCAGTTTTGCCTGTTGTTAATCAAGAAAAAAGACTTATTGGCATGATAACAAGTGATGATGTTATTGATGTTATCCAAGAAGAAGGAACTGAAGATTTATATAAATTTGCTGGAATTAGTAAAAAATTTATTGATAATGAATATATAAAGACACCATGATATAAACTTCTTCAATCAAGAATTTTATGACTTTCTTTCATTTTAATATTTTCAACATTAACTCAAATTATTATTCATTGAGCATTAGTAAAAACTCTAGACAAATCTAGTGCTAATGAAACGATTGATTATGCTATATTAACCATTTCTTTTGCAGCAATATTTCCTGTTTTAAGCATAACTAACAATAGCGCAGGAACACAGTCAAATATAAGCATTTCAAGAGCTATTACTCTAAACAAAATTAGCAAAAAAGACTATAAAAAAGCTATTTTAAGAGAAATGATAGTGGGCATGTTGACAGGTTTTATTCTTGCAGCCATTAATTTATTGCGTCTTTCAGCTTATTATGGAGCTATTAATAAACTAACATATGATGGTAGTTATAAATATTGAGCAATAATTATTGGGACTTCAATAGCTTTATTTATATCAATCTTAATATCTTCACTTTTTGGAGCTTTATTACCTATTTTGATGGTTAAACTTAAAAAAGATCCATCATCAATTCCGATTATTATTCTTAATGTTTTATCAGACATCATAACTGTTTTAATTACTTTTGGATTTACGTTTGCAGTTATTTCACTGCTATAAACAAAAAAACAAGGAATCAATTTTCCTTGTTTTTTTGTTTTTCTAAAAATAACCTGTAAAGCAAACTTTTACACTATTTGGTTTATAGTTTAAAAGGGCATCAAATCCATTAATTATTTCATTTGTAAAATTATCAATTGTTTCTTTTAAAGGAGTTTTAGCTTTAATAGTAATGTCAATAACAAATGAAGCATTTATCTTATCATCAAAAAATATAATTCTTGGCGAATTTGCTAATTTAATAACTTTAGAATTATTTATAGCATGCTTGATTAAGTCTAAAAAAGCATTTTCATAAATTGATACACGCTCATTAATGCCATTTAAAGTTGTAATGAAATTCATTTATTTATTAGCCCTTCCAACATATTTGCCAGTTTCCGTTGAAACAACTATTGTTTCACCTTCTGAAATAAACATAGGTGTTTCAAGTTCATAACCTGTTTCTAATGTAACTTTTTTCTGAGGATTATTAGCAGTATTACCTTTAACTGCATCAGGAGCAACTGTTACAAGAAGTGGTACATTTGCATCAAGTTCAATGTCAAGAATTTCATCCTTATATTTTCTAACTTTAACTATCATACCTTCTTTTAAAAAATTTAATTCTCATTCAACATGGCTATTTGGAATTTCAACTTGTTCATATGTTTCAGTATCCATTAAAATAATATTATTACCATCAGAATACAAATAACTCATAGGTCTTTTGTCGATGTGTGCTTTACTTACCATTACGCCGCCAGTATATGACTTAATTGTTGTGCTACCTGTTCTAAGGTTTTTAACCTTAGCTTTAACATTAGCTTGCCCACGGCCTTGCTTAGAATGTTGCGCTTCTAAAACTACAAAAATTTCACCATTATCTTCAAAAGTAATGCCAGGTTTAAATGTATTAACATTAATCATATTTTCTCCTTAATTTCAACATGTTAGTTTTTAATACTTATTTTATATTATAAATTATAGACACACAATTACTTATACAAAAATAAATTGTTTAAATCTGTCACATATTTAAAAAAAATAAATATAATAAATACTATTATATTATTTCAAGGAGTAATTTTGCAAGCAAAAAATAGACACATTTTATATAAAAATATTGTTAATTTTTCATTAATTGCATTAATTATTGCATGCACTTTGTTTTTAATTCTTATTCTTTTTTGCATATTTAATCCAATAAATACAATTCAAATTGCTTATGGACAACAATTAAATCAATTAAATCAATACGAAATTTATCAAATATTTTTATATCTGTTTTTAATTCTTTTTGTATTATCAATTATTGCTTATTATGTTCTAGCAGTTTTAGTGGCAATATATACATATGAAGACAATAATCTTAAAGAAGCAATATTAGTAACAATTGGATTAGTCTTTTTACCTGCAGCATTTATTGGTTTATTATTAATAAAAAGAAACTTAATTGTAAAATCTAAAGAAATTAAAAACAATAATGAAGTCACCGAAATTATAAGTGAAGAAATAGAATAAACATGCATAAGCATGTTTTTTTATATTAATCGTTAACTCAATATGTTTATTACATCTTTTAAATATGTAATATATTAAAATTAAATATTAAATTATAGTATAAAATTATAAATATTATGGGAATAAGTAAATGATTTAAATCTACAGAAATGAGAATAGCTGAAAAAGCTCTAAAAAAAATAAACCAATTTGAACCATTAATTCAGAAGTTAACTGATGAAGAATTAAAAAATAAAACTAGTCAATTTAAATTAAGAATTGCCAATGGTGAAACATTGGATAAAATTAGAAATGAAGCTTTTGCAGTCTGCAGAGAAGCAACAAAAAGAGTATTGCACAAAAGACCATATGATGTGCAAATGCTTGGTGGTATTTTACTTGATTTAGGTTCAATTGCTGAAATGAAAACAGGTGAAGGTAAGACAATTACATCTATAGCTCCTGTTTATTTAAATGCACTTTTAGGCAAGGGAACAATTGTTTCAACTGTTAATGAATATTTAGCAGAGCGTGATGCTGAAGAAATGGGGCAAGTTTTTAATTTCTTAGGTTTGACAGTTGGAATTAACAAAGCACAAATGGACCCTATTTTTAAAAGACAAGCTTATGCATGTGATATTACTTATTCTATTCATTCTGAACTTGGGTTTGACTATCTAAGAGATAATATGGCTTCAAGCATAGAAGAAAAAGTTCAAAGAGGCCTTTACTTCTGTTTAACTGATGAAGCTGACTCTATTTTAATTGATGAAGCTAAAACTCCTTTGATTATTTCTGGTGGAGAAAGCGAAGATTCTAATGTTTATCAAGCAGCAGATCAATTTGTTAGAATTCTTGACGAAAATGACTATGAAATAGATGAAGAGACAAAAGCTATTTCATTGACATTTAATGGTGTGCAAAAAGCTAATAAATTCTTTAATTTTGATAATCTGTATGATATCAAGAATTCAGAAATAGTTCATAGAATACAAAATGCTTTAAGAGCTCATAAGGTTATGAAAATTAATGTTGAGTATATTGTTAGGGATAACAAGATTGAGCTAGTTGATGCTTTTACAGGCCGTATAATGGAAGGAAGAGCATATAGTGAAGGACTACAACAAGCTATTCAAGCTAAAGAAATGGTTGAAATAGAACCAGAAACAAAAACTCTTGCAACAATTACTTATCAAAACTTCTTTCGTATGTTTGACAAGCTTTGCGGAATGACAGGAACTGCGAAAACAGAGGAACAAGAATTTATTGACATCTACAACATGCGTGTAAATGTTGTTCCAACTAATAAGCCTGTAATTAGGAAAGATTTGCCAGATTCGATTTATCCATCATATTATGCAAAATGAAAAGCTGTTGTTGAAAAAATTAAAGAATTATATTTAACAGGACAACCAGTATTAGTTGGAACTGCTCAAATTGAAGATTCAGAAATATTACATGAATTATTAATAAGAGCAGAAATTCCTCATACAGTTTTAAATGCTAAACAAAATGCATCAGAAGCTGAAATTATTTCGCGTGCTGGGCAAGTAAAAGCAGTAACAATTGCAACAAATATGGCTGGTAGAGGTACAGATATTAAACCTTCTGCTGAGGCTTTAGCTCTTGGCGGACTTTATGTCCTTGGTACTGATAAAGCAGAAAGCAGAAGAATTGACAATCAGTTGCGTGGTAGATCTGGTCGTCAAGGAGATCCTGGCGTTTCAAAATTTTATATTTCAATAGATGATCAATTAATGAGAAGATTTTCGAATTATGAAGCTTTTAAAGAGCAATTTAAAAATGATGGAGAAAAAGAAGTTACTTCAAAATCATTAATATTGAATTTTAAGGCTGCACAGAAAAAAATTGAAGGATTTAACTATGATACACGTAAAAACGTGTTACACTATGACGATGTTATTAGACAACAAAGGGATCTTTTTTATGCTCAAAGAGACTTGATGTTAATAAATAATGACCTTGAATTTGTAGTTAAAAGAATGATTATTCATGCTGCTAAAAATATTTTTTCTATGGCTCGCTTTAAAGACAAAGGAAATATTTTTAAACATCATGATTTTGTTGAATATATAAATGAAGAAGTTTTAGGAAAAGTTATAGAAAGAAAATTAACATTAGATGAAATAAAAAATCTTCATGATTCTGATATTGAAAACTATTTTGTTAACTTTTTACTAGACAGATACAAAGAATGAAGAGATGTTGCAATAAACAACACTGATAGAGAATATACAAGTTGATATGAAAAAAGTATTGTTCTTAGAATAAACGATAGGTACTGACAAACACATATTGACACTATGGATAAACTAAGATCAAACACTAACTTAGTACAATATGCTCAAAAAAACCCTTACCAAGTTTATACACAAGAAGGTGGTAAGAAATTTGACGAGATGCTTAGCAATATTGCTCATGATGTAATGAAAGCTATTTATAGTGATCGTTTAGGATTCCCATCTAAAATTACTAATGAAATTAAAAATGACCCTATTTACCAAAAACTCAGTTCTACAGTGCTTTTGGGAGATAACTTAACTGAATCAGAAAAAGAAGATTTTATATTGCAAGCTTATTACAATATAAAAAAATCAATTGATGAAAACATAAATAATTAAATTAATAATAAATCATCAAATTAAAAAAATTTATTTCAAATTTAAAAAGGAGAAAATATGGGAGCTTTAGATGGAGAAAAAAAGAAAGTAACAGTCTGACATGTTACCCCAAAAGCTAATATGTGACAAGTTAAAGGTGCTGGAGCTTCGCGTGCCACAAAAATATTTACAACTCAAAAAGAAGCTATTGCATTTGCAAATGAACTAACAAAAAGAAATAATGGCACTGTTCTAATTCACAAAACAACAGGAAGAATTAGAGCAAGTATTAACAATAAGAAAAAAAATAATTAAAATGATGCATATAACATTACGCATCATTTTTTATTAATTATTTTTTGGATTAATTTTGACAGTTGTTACATTATCTTTGATTAATTTATTTTTAATATCAGTTCTTAAATTTCCATCAAAATTATCATAATAAGTACTATGGCCTTCCATTAAGGATATAGCATTTGTATACGTTTTATAATGATCATCACGTGTAAATAAGTAGTTAATGCCAATTAAATTGAAACTAGAATCAATAGCCATAGAACCAGAAGACCCAGGACCTAAAAGCTTAAATCTTTCGTCATAAGGTGCATATGTATAAAGTTGTGAGTGTTGTGCTAAAACAGTCTTAGGCATTCCGTGTTCACCTTCAATAAATGGCTTTTCGTATTTTTTATAATTATCTCTATATCCATTTCAATCTTCATTTTCTTCTTTATTGTATCTAACTCATAAAGATTGAAAATTATCTTTAAAAATTCTACGAGTTTGTGCATTAATAATGCCACCTGTTGACTTGTTATACTTAAATCTGAAATAAGGAGATTTGTTATAAATTGGTTCAAAATACTCATTAACATCAACAGGATAACCACCATAAAATTGCGTTTTTATAGGATTAAATAGTTCATTTTTACCAACTCCAATATGTCAATCTTTTTCTTGTTCAGTGCCAATAATTTCATCTAACTTTGGCAATATTGTTGACAATAATTCTTTTCTAATTTTTAATCTCAAAAGAACAAAATCTGCGCCAGCATTTTTTGTTGATCTAATTCTAGGATTTTGCTCATATTTTTCTAAATTTTGCGCGCCAGCAACAGCATCACTGTCATAAAAACCAGTTGCATAATATCTAGGAGTGTAATAAGGAGCATCTAAATATTGATCATAAGCACTAAAAGCTGGATAATATGATCCATTATCTTGTGTTTTTACATAGTTTTGATCATTTAAGAGTTTAGTATTTCCACCTCTAGTGGCCATAAAATATTTTAAATTACGTTCTGAGTTTGCATTATTTACATAACCAAAACCTGCATTTCACTCACTTTCACGTCTTTTTGAAATATTTTCATTGAAATAAAGTGATTTATCAAAAGTATCACGAAGCCCAAAAACATGAATGTTAGTAGCAACAAGTAATTCTCAATACCCTTTTGCCTCAGCTTCAGGATTGATAATTCTGTCCATTACTCACATTGTTCCACCTCCATTATTACTTTTTAAGCCACTCTTACTATCATTTGAATATGGATCCCAATGTCATCCAAATGTATTGATTGATATCATAAAGCTTCTATCATAAATATATCTATAAAAATTATCATCTTTTTTTAATTCTGGATTTGATTTACTATCTATAGACAAATGAAACTTATTATGATTATTATTTTTTATTAGTAATTCAAACTTTCCTTCAGTATCATCAAATTGTGATTTAATATCAATAATGTTTTTAACTTTTAAAAGCTTTGAAATTGAATCTAAACTTGCATAATAGAATAATTGGCTTAGATTAGAAGGCAAAAAACCAAATGGATTATTTTTTATAACTTCTGATAAATCTGGATTTATTATTTGAGCTCCTTGAATATCATCATTGCTAAATTCATCCAAGTATTTTTGTTTAATCATTCCATCAGAAGATATCGAAGGATTAAAAAAGTCAACCTTTTCTGTATCATTGTTTCCATAATTTCCATATACACCTATATTCTTGGTATATTCTCAAAATTTATCTCTTTTATTTTGATCAATATCATTTACAAAATCAATTGGATTATTATGATTCCCAGTTCGTAAATACTTGTCTATATTAGTAAGCGCTTCTTTATAATCATTTGTTTGTTGTAATACTTTGTATGGTGTATTTTTTAAAATTTGACTTATTGGAATAAAATGCTTGTTGCCTGAAAAATGCTGATTTTTATCTATTTTTTCAATTAATTTATCTTCTTCATTTGTTGAATTATCTTTTTCAATATCTGGTTTATTATTATTATTATTATTCTCTGGTTTTTCCTGTGATATTTCTTTATTTGTTGGGTCTTTTTCTTTTTGGTCTGTTTTCTTAGGACTTTGGGTATCAACTTTACTATTAGCTAAATCTTTATCTTTTTTACTTGTTTGCTTAGAGCTTTGGGAATCAGTTTTTTTATTATCTATTCTATCCTTAGAATCGCTTTCACGCATTTCTTCTTTTTCGGTTAGTTTGCTTGTTTCGTTTTTAATTCCTTCTTGTTGAGAAATATTAGAGTCAGAAGGGTTACTTTTTTGTGATTCTGTTTCTTTTTTTGATAAATTACATGAAGCAACAAGTGGTATTAATGTTGCTAAAGGCAATAAATGGTAATGTTTTAATTTCATATTATTCCTCTTTTTAAAAACGTAATAACATAAGAAATATACCATAACACCATTTTTTTATTATTAATATAATAATTTGAAAAATAAAAAAATGCTATGAATATAAATAACATCATAACATTTTTAAAAATATATTATTTTGCTTCTACTGTAAATGAGTAAACATTTTTAGAAATTTTCTTTTCTTTGTGATTATATAATCTAAATTTGAATGTATATTTGTTGCCTTCTATATTTGCATACATTCTACTTGAAGTGATTGTTTTATTAGTTTTATTATTTGTATAAAATACATCATCAGCGCTAATAGCTTGATTAATATCATCTATACCTTTTATTTGAAAAAGTTTTGTGCCTTGATATCATTTTTGTGATCTTTCTCATTTACCATGAAAACTTTTTGAAGAATATGAATATTGAATGAATTTTTTACTATTTTTTTTATCAGTTGCTAAATTATTTACTCAATTTTCATCTAAAATAGTAACAATTGCATTGTCAACATCTAAAGTTAATGATTCATCTAAACTGAAACCATCTTGCATAGCAACATCTTGTGGTCCAACAAGAACGGCCTTGATAGCTGCTTGTGTTTGGTCAGTTGTTCCAGGAGTAGATGGAGCAGGTGTTTCTTGAGTTTTTCCTGAATCTGATGGTTTTGCTTCAGTTGTTCCTTTTTCAGGTTTCATTTCTTCTTGTTTTCCACAGCTTAATGCAACTAATGGAAATGCTAATGTACTAATAGATAATGTTCCAATGAATAATTTTGATTTTTTCATATTAATTCCTTTTTTTGTCAATATATGTATATAATTATTGTTTATGATTATTTTAAAAAAATATATTATTCATGTTTCCAAAATGTAAAAATATTAATTTTTTTCCATACTTTTGACATTTAAATAACAAAATAATAAGAAAATACAAATTTTAGTTTACTTATTGAAAAGTTATAAAAAATGCCTAAAAAAATAATTTAATTGGTTAACTAACTATCGGTTTTCATTATAGTTATACTTATTTACATAAAACCTGCTAAAAATATTACTTGTTTTATGTTTGTAAATATCATTATCTTTTATATGTTTTTTTGTATAAACTTCGCTTAAGTAATTAATAATTAAAATTGTTATTGTTGAAATTCATATATATGCAAACGCTTTACTAATATCCTTGCCCTTGTCTAAATTCATATATTCATTTATTTTATTTCCAATTGTTAATGAACCGGAAGATAAAGAAGCATATGTTATTGAATTCCTAAAAGCGAGTTCAAAATATAAAAATGTTCAAGTAATAAGATCATATTTAATTGTTGGTAAAATATATTTTCAATAAATGTACCAATTACTATAACCTTTTATTTTTAAATTCATTATTTCATAATCATCAATATTATCACTTGCTTCACTCATTTGCTTAATTAGTGACGAAGATGCATGGATACTAGAAATAAGGATAAGAAGTGTAAAATCTGATTTAACAATTGGGCTAAAAATTTTAAAAATAATTATTATTGGAATTATTCTAGATATAGCTATTAAGGATCTAATTGATACATATTTATAATTTTTATTTATTTTTGAATTACTAAAATAAAGAATAATCAATAATAAAATTAAAGAAAATAAAACAAACATTAATGAATAAACAAGGGATTGCAAAATCATTAATATAGGATTATCAGCAACATTAAATGAAGTAATATTAAATACACTAAAATCGGCATTAAATAGCTGTTTTATAAATGTTTTAATATATTCAACATTTTTAATTTCATTATTATTTAAAGCAATTATAACTATTGAAAAAATTGAAATAGTCACAGCTGCAAAAATTTTTATTCAAAACTTATAGTTAATGTGATTAGCTAGTTTTTTATACTTATAATTACCAGTTAACTTGTGATCTTTCAAAAGCTTTGTTGTATCTTCTAGAAAATATTTTTTTATTAAAAATGAAAATATTTCAAGCAAAATTATAAAACTCAAAAGCACAAAAACTGGTATTCCTAATTCAGATCATTGTCTCTTATTTGCACCAGTTCCATGAGTTATCAATTGTCCTATACCAACTATGCCTAAAGTAGATAAAATTGTATTTCATTTTATATTTGATTCCAATGAATAAAAACCTAAGTTAATAAATCTATTTATTACTCTAGGTCAAACTTGAGTAATAAAAGCTCTAGAAGGTGAAAGCCCATGATAAATAGCTATTTTATAAGGCGTTAAATCCATATTATTCAAAATATCAGAAAAATATTTATGTAATCATAGCCAAGAAAAAAATAAAAATATAAAAGTTAATGTAGCATGACTGTGATAAACATTGATAAAATAGTTAATAAAAACTAATTCTGGTATTGCTCTAATAAACAAAATAAAGTTTCTACTTATAAAACTTCAATACTTATTTGTGAATCTTTTTGAAGTACCAAAAGCAGTTATGTTAGCAAAAACAAAACCAATAAAAGTTCCAGCCATAGCATATTTAACAGTTTCTCATAAATATTCAAAACTTATTTTTCATAATCATTCATTATTTTTTCCAAATAAAGTGCTTTTATATGAAAATGAAAAAAAGTTTTTTAAATTTTCCGAAAAGACTTGTAAACCAAACTTATTAGGCATAAAGTTCAATCATGTGAAAGAGTAAATAATCAATGCTATTATTAAAAATCAAATCAAGTGTATAACAAAGGGCTTATATTTTTTATTTGAAAGACGCTGCTTTTTATCTTCAATTTGATAAGTAAACAAATTTTTTTTGATTTTTACGCGTCAAGAACTATTTGTTTTAATATTTCATCCTTAGTGATTTTACCTTTATTATACATTTGCATTTTTTTGTTACTTACAACAATTATTTTGTCAAATAATTCAAGTGATAAATCTAAATTATGCATTATAGCAATTATTGTTACATTATTATTTACACTTATTTCTTTCAATAATTTAAATACTTCAACAGAAGTTTGTTCATCAAGACTACTTGTTGGTTCATCAGCAAGAATCAATTTTGAATTATTCACTAATATTTTAGCAATTTCAACTCTTTGAGCTTCCCCACCACTTAGTTCATCAACACGAGTAAAACATTTTCTTAAAATTCCTAAATTATCAAGTTGTTTAAATATATTCTCTTTTTGCTTTTTGGTCAAAATATAAAAAAGTTTATAAAATCAATTCTTATATTTATTTATTGAACGTGTAATATTTGAATAAACATTTTCTGTTGGAATTAAAAGGGGTTTTTGTGTTAAAAAACCTATTTTTCCCAAAATACTTTTTCATTCTTTTTTGCTTATTTTATAAATATTTTGGCCAAATATTTCTATTGTTCCTGATTCTATATCTAACGATTTAACTAATGATCTAAATAAAGTAGTTTTACCAACACCACTTTTACCTACAATTGCTATAAAATCGCCTTCATTTATTTGACAATTAACATTGTCTAAAATATTTTCATTAGTTTCATCATATTTTATTGTTACGTTTTTTATATTTACCACTGGCTTCATATTTTTAATTTACTTTCAATTTTTCTCAAATAGTTTCATCAAGATTTGTGTCTCTATCAACTGCTGCAGTTTGAAGCTTCAACATTTGAACAAATAAATTTTCATCAATTGGTTTAAACTTATTATAACCTGTATAAGTTCCATACAAATTTTCTTCTACACTTAAACTACTAATGGCTTTTGCAATTAATTCTGCTTGCTTGCTAGATAAAGAAGTTTTTCCAAGCATAATATCATATGGAGCTGGATTTGTCATAGTTAAAACCCTAACTTTTGCATCTGGATCGCTTGGAGTAAAATGTCCATTTGTTCATTGTTCATGTTTTGGTGTTCAATTAAACTCGCCTTCATCAGTAAAAATAATATTAGTAATTTTTCCAAATTCATTTTTCTTGCCTAGTTGTCAATTTAAATTTTTTGATGCTACAAAATATCCATGTTCATTTTTACTAAAAATTATTTTTAAATCATCAATTTTTTTTCCAAAATGTCTAGCTAATAGTGCTAATTGATATTTAAATTTTCCACCAGATTCATGGTTTTTATAAACTATACCGTGTTTAATAAATTCATCAAAATTTTTATTTTCTCAAGCATTAATTATATTTTTTCTAACTTCATCATTTCCAGAAATTATTATTGCTCCACGATAAATAGGTATTACTTTATCTTTTTTATAAAAAATTCTATATTTTGAACCATCAAAATCAAACTCATCTTTTTTATTAGTTCAAGTTTTATACTCACCATATTTCACCATTTGTGCATTATTCTCAGCTTCGGCATCAAGTCTTAAAGGATCATTTTTTGATCCATCTATGTAAAAGCTTGTTGGATTATTTTGTCAAACAAAACCTAAAGTATAAGATTGAGCAATCTTTTTAGGTCTAAAATTATGTCCTTCTTGGTATGAACCATTTAAATAATCTAAAATAGTTGAATACGGAACAACTGCAATATCAAAATTTTTATTCGACTCAAGATCACTTATAATTATTGATTTATCTTTTACTCCTTGATCTGCAAACTTAAATTTGACAGGCTTAAATTTATTAGCTTCTGGATCATTTTTTCTAAATTGCTCAAACTTTTCTTCTAATAACTTTATGAATTTTTTATCTGTGCCATTTTTAAAAAAATTAGGATTTGTTGAACTGTATCCTATTACTATTTCATCATCTCATTCCTCATTTGAATAATTTGTACATGAAATAGATGTTAATATTGGAGCAACTGTTAAGGCTCCAAAGAACATAAAATTTCTCGTTTTTTTAATTTTAAACATATAAAAATCTCCTTATTTTACAGGGAGATTTTTGAACATACATTTATTTTTGCTACGCTAGCATTATCTAGATCAGCTTATAGGTATATTCTCAGCCATTAGTAGGCACCCTGTATAGTTTAATTCTATATATTTTTAGAAAGATTTTAAAAAAAGTGAATGAAAATGTGTTTATATTCAATATAAAATTTGTAAATTATCATATAATTATTAAAATTATTAAATACTTATAATTAAGAATAAATAATGGAAGCTAGGAGCATTTATGAAAAGATTAAATTGTACTTATGAAGTAAAAAAAGATAAAGAATTTCCTTGATTATTAAAGCACCCAAAAGTAAAAAATGGGCTTGCAAAATTTAAAAACAGAAATGATGCATTAGAATGATACATGTTATTACATTTTGAAACAGCAATTTGATTCCAAGATGATAAAAGAATTTTTGCAGGTCAATTAACTATTGATTCAGAAGATGATAAATGATACTACTATGTTAAAACAGCTAGTTTTGATGGTGATGCTACATATGAAGGTATTTGTAGTCAACTAGGAATAAATCCTTTTAACTTCAAACGTGATCCTGAATATGCTAGAAAAAGAGGAAATGAAATAGTTGAAGGCAGAGATTTTATTCTTATTTCAGATCCATACACATATTTCCCTGAAAATCTTGAAATAACAAAAAGAACACAAAAAGATGTAATTGATGTTGAATCTATTAGACTTCAATTCCAAAAACAATATGAAATTTTAATGAATCAAATGCATGAAAATAACAAAATAGCAGATGAAGAATTAGAATTATTGAAAGCTGAATTAGCTAAAAAAGACATTAGATTTGAAGAACTTGCAAATAAATTAGAATTACTTAAACAATCTAAACCAACACTACAAGGTGTAGAATATGTTCAATTTTCTGAACTTGCAGACAATGACACTGTTGGGGCATTAGCTTTATATATTGAAAAAATTAAGAAAATCATTGAAAAAATAAATGATAATCCATCTAGTGTTGAAAGTGTAGAAAAAATCAAAGAAAACATACGCAATTTTGAATCTGCATTAATTGCAAAAAAATCATCAATTAAAGATGAAAAAACTCAAAAAATTATTGAAAAACTTCATAATGAATTTTCAGTCGTTTTAACAGAACTACTTGAAAAAATAAAAATTAACAGCGAACTTGAAAATTCATATCAAAATCAAGTTTTTTATACGAACGAAAACAATAAATTAGTTCCTGTTGATTGAGAATTATCATTTGTTTTAGTCGATCTTAAACATGTAGGCTTTGTTTCTTACGAAAATTACCACTACTCAATTCCTTATCTTGCTATTAGATCTAAATATTCTGTAACTCTTGTAGATAATTCTGACAGTACTCAAACAATGTTCATCCCTAGTGTTAATGTGCCTATGGAAGAACAAAAAATGGAACAACATCATGAGGAAGAAAAAGAAGATGTTGCTGAATTTAGTGAAATTGAATCTCATGTTGTAGAAGAAGAAAAAGAGGAAGAAAAAGAAGATGTTGCTGAATTTAGTGAAATTGAATCTGATGTTGTAGAAGAAGAAAAAGAAGAAACTCTTGTTGAAGAACCAGCAACTACTCACAATAATGAATTAGAAGCTAATGATGAGCCAGCACCAATTGATTATGCTTCTGGGGCAGCTGTTGTTAACAATTCAATGACTGAATATAACTTTGATAATGAAAATCAAGAATGAACTTCAGAAAATAATGAACACATTATGTCTAATAATGATATTGTAAGTGATGCATCAATTAATGATCAAAATACTCTTGAAAACCAAAATATTTCAGAATCATCAAAAGAAATAACTGAAAGAAAATCAAGCGTTTTATACAATATAGCTATAACACTTTTATCAGTAATAATTGTTGCTATTATCGTTATAGCAGGTTTAGCAATAGCTGACATAGCATCAGATTCATTCAACATTTTTAAAGGAATCTAATAAAAACGAATTAGCAATAAAAACATAGTAATTTATTGCTAATTTTCTAATAAAAGAATTTAACGAATTTTCTAAAGAGGCAAAAATGCATAATAAAGATAAGAATATGACAACAATTATCAACCATCTCAAAAACACTGGTTTTGTTTTTCAAGGAAGCGAAATTTATGGTGGACTTGCAAACACATGAGATTATGGTCCTCTTGGTTCTTTTTTGAAAGAAAATATTAAAAATGAATGAAAAAAATGATTTATTTTGTCACAACACAATAATTTTTTAATTGATTCAAAAATTTTGATGAACCCACAAGTTTGAATAACTTCTGGACATGTGTCGAATTTTAATGATCCGCTAATTGAAAATAAAACAAATGGAAAAAGATATAGAGCTGACAAAATAATTCAAGAAATTGATCCTAACATTATCCCTGAAAAAATGTCTTTTAATGAAATGCAACAATTTTTAATTGATAATGTTAAAGAATATGATGGTGCAAAATGTAACTGAAGCACAATTAGAAAATTCAATTTAATGTTTGAAACAATGCAAGGAGTAACAGAAGAATCGAAAAGTTCTATTTACTTAAGACCAGAAACTGCTCAAGGAATTTTTGTTAACTTTAAAAATGTTTTAAGAGTTACTAGAGCAAAATTACCCTTTGGTATTGGTCAAATTGGCAAAAGTTTTCGTAATGAGGTTACCCCAGGAAATTTTATCTTTAGAACTAGAGAATTTGAACAAATGGAGCTCGAATTATTTTGTCACCCTAATCAAAGCAATGAAATTTTCGATAAATATTTAGATAAGTGCTATAAATTTGCTCAAAATGTAGGTCTTTCAATCGATCATATGCGTATAAGAGCACACGATAAAGAAGAGTTAAGTCATTATTCAAGTGCTACTAGTGATATTGAATACTTATTTCCTTTTGGTTGAGGAGAATTATTAGGTGTTGCAAATCGTGGTGATTATGATTTATCTTCTCATATGAAAGCAACTGGCGAAAGTTTAGAATACTTTGATCCAATCACAAATGAAAAACTTATTCCGCATGTTATAGAACCGTCAATAGGGTTAGATAGATTAATGCTAGCAGCTTTAATTGACGCTTATGATGAAGAAATGGTTTCTGAAAATGACACAAGAGTTGTTCTACGCTTACCTAATCGCATTGCTCCACATAAATTTGCAATCTTGCCATTAGTAAAAAAATTAAATGAAAAAGCAAATGAAATTTATGACCAATTATTAATGCTTGAAATTTCATGTACTTATGATGAATCTGGTTCCATAGGAAAAAGATATCGCCGTCAAGATGCCATTGGAACTCCATATTGTATAACTATTGATTTTGAAACACTTGAGGATAATTCAGTAACCATTAGAGATAGGGATTCAATGGAACAAAAAAGAATTAAAATATCTGAACTTTATTCATTAGCTAAAGAATTAAAATAACTAAGGAGAACATCAACAATATGAAACTAGACAAACAAACTATTGACAATATTGTTTCATCAAACGACATTGTTGATGTTTTGAGAGACTTTATTGAATTGTATAAAAAAGGCAATTCATATGTTTCTTTATGTCCGTTTCACGAAGATACAAATCCTTCAATGAGTGTTGATTCTCGTAAACAAATATTTAAGTGTTTTGTATGCAACACTGGTGGAAATTGTTTAAAATTCTTAAAATTATTTAAAAAATGAAATCATATAGAATCTCTTAAATATTTAGCTAATAAATCTGGAATATTTTTTGATGAATCAAAATATAAGATCCAAATTGAAAATGAAAAACCGCTTAATGAATTTGACCAGAAAGTCTATGAAATAATAGAAAGAGCAAATTCATTTTATAAATCAGAACTTTTTAAATCATTAAATGCCAATGTAAAAAATTTTTTATCTAAAAGAAATCTAACATACTCAAATTGTCAGGAATTTGATATAGGTTATGCTCCTTATAATCGTTTCTTAGAAATTTTTAAAGACGATTTAGAAAATAATATAACTGCATTACTTGTATCATCATTAATAACAGTAAATAAGGAAGTTTTTTTTAAAAACAGAATAACTTTTGCAATTAGAGATGAAAAAAATAAAGTAGTAGCATTTAGTGCTCGTGCACTAGATGACTCAAAACCAAAATACATCAATAGCTCAGAAAGCAATTATTTTAAAAAATCTGAAATTTTATATAACCTAAACAAAGTTTTTGAACTTGAAAACAATGATGAAATTATCATAACAGAAGGTTTTTTTGATGTAATTGCTTTGAATAAAAGTGGTATAAAAAATTCTGTGTGTCTAATGGGGACATCATTATCAAACAGTCATATAAATAAACTAAAAAAATTCAAAAAAATAACTTTATTTTTGGATGGTGATCAACCAGGAATGAATTCAACATATAAAATAATTCGCTCGCTTTTAGCTTCTAACTATAAAAACATTTATGTTGTTAACAACAAAATGAATAACGACCCTGATGAAATATTGCAAAAATTTGGCAAAGAAAAAATATTAAATCTATTAAGTGATTCAGCTCCATATATTCACTTTATTTATGACTACTTGCGTAAATTACATGGTCTATATGACGGAATTAAAAATATAATTCCTTCTGATGGACAATTTGAAAAATTTGGCTCAGAATTTTATCCATTTTGAAAATCTCTTAATCATGATTTGGCAAATGCAATAAATCAAAAAATCAAAACTGAACATAATAAAGATATGTCTATGGTTGTTAATAAAAATACTTATTTATTTGTTGATCACTATAAAACAGACGAATTAATAAATAATGATTCTAAATTTTATGAATGAGATGATTATTTGCCTTATGATAATTCATATTTTGATCACCATGTTAGTACACAGACTTTTGAATCAGAAAATAAATATAAAAAAAATAAGCCATTTCTTAATTCATCAGTATCAAAACCTAAAACCCAAAATTGAATAGAAAAAATGTTTGTTTTAATAGCAAAGTTCCCTAATTTAGCAAAACTTTTTAAAACAAATAATATAAATGAGCCAATTAGCAAAATTGCAATAAATGATTGTGACAAAAATACACAAGATTTATATGAATATGTAATTGAAAATTCAAAAATTGAAACATCTAAAATACTTGAATATTATGAAAAATATAATCAAAATGGAAAAACCAATTTTATTGATTCAATAGGTTTTAATTTTTTAGATAACTCAAAAGCAGAAACAGACTTTAATGAAATTTACCAAAGAGCCTATATTGAAAGTGTAAACGCAGAAAATTACCACATTTCAAAAATAATAAAAGATAAAATGTCTGCACATAAATTAAAAGAAGAATTGCTTGAAGTGCAAAGAAAAAAAATAATAAAAAGAAATAGAAAATCATATGAAGGGGGAAATAATGAGTAAAAAATCTGAACTTAAAGGATTTATTAAAATAATAAAAGGACACTTAAAAGAAACAAAAAAACAAAGTTTTACACAAGGTGAAGTTTATGAATATTTAGACTCAATAAACATAGAAGTTCCAGATGAAGACATGGATACTATGTTTGAATTATTACTTGATGATGGAATTTTATCACAAGAAATGGATGAAGGTGATGATATTTATGTCGATGAAGATGATATTTTAGATGAAATTGATGATAGCATTGATAAAACTTCTTCAGATAAGAAAAAGAATTCTAATTTGGATGATAATTTTGAAGATTTTCCAAAATCTGATGCTCCTGAATATGATGAAGATCTTGAGGATGATTCAGACTATTCATCAACATTTGAATTAAAAAATAATTTTTCAGATATACAATATGATGAAGAAACTGATGAATTTATGATTCAAGATGATGATTATCATGATTCAAGCTATGATGACGATGAGGAAGAAGAATTATTAAATAAACAAAAAACAGCTAAAAAAGAACCAGCAAAAAGAGGAAGAAAACCTAAATCTGAAAAAATTTTAAGCGAAGATTTGCTTGAACTTGAAGATTTTTCAACAGATGAAATTGATCTTTCTAGCGACTCTAATGTTAAGGATGAAGATTTAAAAAATAAACTTACAGAAACTAATGACATTGTTAAATGATACATGCGTTGAATTGGTAAATATGGAAAACTGCTTACGCCTGAAGAAGAAGTAGCTTTAGCATATGAAATGGATAAAGGTGGATTTAGAGGTAAGAGAGCTAGAGATAAATTAATCAAAAGAAACTTACGTCTAGTTATAAATAATGCTAAGAAATACAAAAATAGGGGCTTGAGTTTCATAGATTTGATTTCCGAAGGAAACTCAGGAATTATAAAAGCTGTCCAAAAATATAATGTAGGCAAAGGGTTTAAATTCTCAACTTATGCTACATGATGAATTCGTCAAGCTATAACAAGAGCAGTTGCCGATCAATCTCGTACTATTAGAGTCCCAGTTCATATGGTTGAAACAATTAACAAAATAACAAAAATTGAACGTGAATTACAACAAGAAACTGGAGAGGATCCAACAGATGAACAAATTGCTGAAAAATATGGCAATGATTTCACAGCTGAAAAAGTTAGAATGATAAGAAAAATTAACATTGATCCTATTTCTTTAGATAAACAAATTGGTAAAGAAAACGACTCATCGTTTAGTGATTTTGTTAAAGATGAAAGTGTTGTTAATCCTGTTGATTATGCTTCTCATGAAGAATTAGTAGAAAGACTAAATAAAATTCTAAAAGAAACTCTTGATAATGACGAATATGATCTTATTTGCAAGCGTTTTGGTGTTGGAATAGACGCTAATGGAAATAAATATAAAGTTACTTCATTAGATGAGTTGGCTGCAGAAAGAAATGTTTCAAAAGAAAGAATTCGTCAAATAGAAAACAAAATTTTAAGAAAACTAAAGAGCAGCCCAGATCGTAGTAGATATCTAAAAGTTTTCATGGAGTAATATGCAAATTAAACAACTCACAAATTTTCTTTTTCGTAAATACCCTCTTAAAAATAAAGAAATATGAGATCCATCTGGTTGAAGCTTTAAAAATAAATTAAGCGATGAACTAACTGGAGTTATTATAGCAATAGATTTGACTTCTAATGCTATAAATGAAGCAATTAAATCAAATTGTAATTTAATTATTACTCATCATCCTTTTAAATTTTATAAAAAATGAGTTGATGAAGAAATATATGCTCCATATAAAAAAGAAATTCTTCAAAAACTTATTGACCACAGGATAAATGTTATCTCTTTCCACACAAATTACGATAATCACAAAAATGGTACAAGCTATCAAATAGCTAAACAACTTGGTTTTAAAGATGAAAATATAAATAATTTTGACTGAAGTTTATACCCTGCCAGTGTTATAAATTTAGAGTTATCATTTACTAATATTGTCGAACTAATTAAACAAAAACTAAACTTTTCATCAATGAGAACAAATTTACCAAAAAGTCTATGAAATAAAGAAATTAATAAAATAGCAATTTTATCTGGCAGTGGTTTTATTGGCGAAGTTAATAAAATAAAAGAACTTGGATATGATTTGATCATTACTAGTGATATAAAGTGAAGCGATTGAATAAATTATAAAGAAACAAAAACACCCATTTTAGAAATAAGTCATCTAGATGAACAAGTTTTTGTTGATGATATTTACAACCAATTGAATAATAAATTTTTTAACATTCCTTTAATTAAGGTAAAAATTCAAAATGAACCTTATGAAAATGTTTAAAATATTAAATAAAATATATTAAAATATTATAATAATCAAGTTTAAAAAATAGGAGGCTATGATGTGAACTAAATTAAATGGTTTCTTAAATCATACACATGAAATTCCAGCAATTGGTGGAATGCAGCACATTTTGTACATTTGCACTGCAATTACATTAGTTTTGTTTATGATTTTCGCTTTTAATAGAGCTAACAGAAAATCAATTAGAGGAGCAATTATATTCACTTGAGTGTTTATATTCCTAAACGAAATTATTTTTAACCAATTCGCAGAAATATCAAGAGTACAAACAACAGAAGGTGCTGCATATAATACTAAATATCTCCCTGTTCAAATTTCATCACTTTTATTGTGAATTCTTCCATTTTACTTTTGTATTCCAAACAAAAAATGAGAAAAATTTATGCTTCCAACTATAGGAATCTCATCAGTTACAATTGGTGGAACAATACTAGCATACCCAGCTTTTGTTTTCACTGAATACCTTGCAAATAACGCATACTTTATAATTCAAGCAGTATTTTCATTCTCACTTGGTATGTACATAATTCTTAAGGGTATACTTGATCCGAGAAAATGAGAAACATATCTTTGACATATGTTATTCATTAGTGGCATAATAATTATTTCAATAATATTAAATGAAATTGTTTATCATTCAAATGCTTCTGAAAATATAAAAGAAAATCTTAACTTTATGTATATCTCTCATAGAACAGAAGTGTTCCCTTACTTTGCTGATTTAATCAAATTAAATAGCTCAATAGCAGATGTTAAAACAAACTTAATTATATTTGTATTCCTTTTTGTATTTGGCATTATGTTTGTTTCAATTCTTATTTATCTTGTATTTTTCTTTATGTTCAGACCATTTGTAAAAGAAATTGATGATCGTATTTTTGAAAACAAAATAGCATCCGAAAAAAGAAGAACAATTGCAAGCTAAAATAACTAATTAAAAAAATAAAAAAACTAGGTCCTAGTTTTTTTATTTTGCTCTTTTTATATATAAATATTATTAATTTTATATTTGGGTGCTATTGCTATCTAATTTAGGTTTTTTTCTTATCAACACTAATCTCATAGGATTTGCACTATTATTTACATTTTCTGCGATTTTATCAACAATGTTCAATTGATCTTTAATTGTTAAATAAGGCAATTCATCCATGTTTTCAAAGCGAGTTTGTAATTTTGATATAAGTTCATTGTAATCCATCTTATAAATTGCTGACGTATCAATTGATTGGGCTAAAATAATTTTTTTAAGCTCTCCCCTATCATTTATACCATCATCAATGTTTATATTAATAATATTTTTATTGTTTTGATCTTCATTTTTAGATAATAAGCAACATAAAAAGTAAGCATGTTCTTCATCTCTTGCTAATACTATGATAACGTTAGTCTTTAACCTATTGTCTCCTTTTATTTTGCTAACGAATTCTGGTTTCAATGCAAGTGGTTTTAGAACTGGTAGAGAAACATTCTCTGTTGTATTTAATTCATTCATATTTTCCATAACTTAATTCTAAATTAGTTATTATGCTCATTTTTCCTACTTTTGTACACATTATTTTTTGTGGATAAATTGACGAAAAAAATGAAAAAGTTAAAAAAATACGAAAAAATAAATTACTTTTGCAATTTTTTCAATAATCTTTTTTGTGGATATAATGTTGATAAGTAAAATCGCAAAATAAAAATAAAAATAGAAATTTAAAAATCTCTATTTTTATCAATTATTTAATTTTATTAAATGATAGTTTATTTTCCGTTTTATTAATAAGTTTAACAATATTTTTATGATGACTAATAACAACCAACACAGATATAATAGTATAAATAATTGAACTAACATATCAATGATCAGATAAATCTAAAAATTTATTAGTCATATCAACATTATTAAATCAGTAACCTAATATCCCACTTATAAATCAAGGAACTCAAAAAAAGATAATTAATATTGAAGATGTTAAAATTGAACCTAATGATACAAATTTAGTTACACCAACAATTGACATAAAAATCACAAAAGCTATTAATAAAAACAATATGTTATTAGCCAATATAAAACCTAATGAACAAGCTACACCCTTGCCACCTTTAAAATTATAAAATATTGGGAAAATATGTCCTATTACAACTCCTAAACCTATTGATTGTGGACTTAAAAAATATTTGCTCGAAAATGTACTAATTGCTTCTACATGATTAAAAAGTGCAGACAAAATAATAATTGGAATTAAAGTCTTAAAAACATCAATTAAAAACACAATAAGGGCAAATTTTTTACCAAAAGTTCTCAAAGTGTTTGTTGCCCCTGCATTATGGCTATTAAAATTTCTAATATCTTGTTTTTTTAGCGTTTTACTTAATATTATAGATGTATTGAATGAACCTAAAATATATCCTAATAATACTAGTGATAAATTCGAAAGTATGCTATAAAAAATATTCATAACTAAATAATATATTAATTTGAATAAATATTTTTCTTAAAAATCAAAATAACTTATAAATTTGTGTAAATGTTTTATAAAAAATATACATCAAATAGATGCATATTTATAAATTAATTGTCTTGTTTTTTAGTAGATTTTTCTACTGTTTTTTTTTATTTTTGATACTTAAAGTATTTTTAAATAAAATTTCTCAAATTTCTTCATATTCTCTAACAGGAATAAATTTAATAGCTTCTAAAACTTCTTCAGGTAAATCTTTTAAATTTTTCTCATTATTCTTAGGAATAAATACATTTTTTATTCCTTTTTTGAAAGCAGCAAATGATTTTTCTTTAAGACCACCTATTTCAAGAACCTTGCCTCTTAGTGTAATTTCTCCAGTCATTGCAACTTCTTGTGAAACTGGTTTTTGAGTTAATGCAGAAATTAAAGCTGTTGTAAATGTTACTCCTGCACTTGGTCCGTCTTTAGGAACGGCACCTTCTGGAACATGAATATGAATTTCATGTGTGTCAAAATCAAAATCTTTGATTCCGAATTTTTCTGCATTTGTTCTAACATAAGAAAGTGCTATTTTCGCAGATTCTTGCATAACATCTTTAAGTGAACCAGTTAAGCGTATTCCGGGTGATTTAGATTCAAAAGCCGAAACTTCAATTTGTAATGTAGTTCCACCAATTGATGTATATGCTAAACCATTCACAGAGCCAATTTGAGGTGTTTTTTCATTGTCACTGTCACTTATTTTAATTGTTCCTAGTAATTCAGGAATGAGATTAATTGTTATTTTAAACTCATCTAATTTTTCTCCAGAAACAATTTTTGTAACTATTTTACGAGCTATTTTATCTAAATTTCTCTTTAATGCACGTACTCCAGACTCAGCTGTATAGTGTTTAATGATAAACTCAAGAACATCATCACCAATTTGAAACTGTTCATTTTTTAATCCTGCTTGTTTAACAACAATATCAATTAAATGTTCTCTTGCTATTTTAATTTTTTCATTGACTGTGTAACTATTAAGCTCAATAATCTCAACACGATCTAACAATGGGGCAGGAATATTTTCATAATAGTTAGCTGTAGCAATAAATAATACTTTAGATAAATCATATTCATGCTCAATATAATTATCTTGAAATTTAGTATTTTGTTCTGGGTCCAAAACCTCAAGCATTGCAGAAGCAGGATCGCCCTTTATGTCACTTGACATTTTGTCAATTTCATCTAATAAGATTAATGGATTAGACACTCCAGAAGATTGAATAGCTTTAATAATTTTTCCCGGCATAGCACCAACATAGGTTTTTCTATGACCGCGAATCTCAGATTCATCATGAACTCCACCAAGGCTGATTTTTACATAACTTTTATCTAAAGCTTCAGCAATTGAACGAGCAAGCGATGTTTTTCCTGTTCCTGGAGGCCCAACAAGTGTTAAAATAGGTACATTATTAAACTGTTGTTGAACTTTATTTTTTGAATTTTCTTTAAATAAACCTAAATCTATTTGAGTATTTTCATCAATTGTAATAAGCTCTTTTTCAGAATTTTCCTTATTAATGTTCTTATGGTTAATTATTAATGATAAGTATTCAATAACACGTTCTTTAACTTCTTTGAGGCCGTAGTGATTTTTATCAAGAACACTTTTAGCATGATTTATATCAAGATTTTCAATTTCAACTTTTCTTCATGGTAATTTTTTTAAGTTAGAAATATAAGTTTGCAATATGTTTGCATCCGGGCTAGATGACATCATACCCTTAAGTTTTTCTTTTTCAGTCTTAATTGATTTAATAATATTTTTTGGATAAATCTGGTTTAAAATAGGGTCATTAGCAATTTTTAAGAAATCACTATCTTCATCTTCTTCAGCATCATTTTCATTAAGTTGTTCCTTAATTACTTTCATTTTTTCACGTAAAAGAAATTCTTTTTGTTGCTTATCTAAATTACTTTGAATTTTTCTATTAATTTCTTTATCAATTTGTTTATCAATTTCTGGTATTGATTTTGAATTTTGATCATTTAATTTCTTATCTTTATTTTTTTCAATTAAATTAATTGCATAATCTCTATCTTCTTTAGTAACTAAACCACTTTTGAAATAATTGTAATATTCATTATAAAAATTAACTACATATTCATCATAAATTTTTTGATTGTCACTTGATTTAATATCCTCAATAGCAGAACGATATAAATCATTATCCTTAATAGAAGAAATAAGATGAGAAATTTTACTACGTTCTTCATTGGTGCACGCATTAATAAAAATACTAATAACATCAACAATTGATGAATATAAAGTCTTTAAATATTGATATTTGTCAATTGGAGATTCAATAGTGTAAATTGCATGTTTTTCATAAGTAGGAAGAGCAAACAAATTACATAAAGCAGAAACAATAGCTTCAAGTTTAGAATTATTATCTGATGCTAAAAACTCACCTTGAGTTTGAAACATTTCACGATTTCAAGCCAAAATTTCATCTGTTGAGAATCCTCTCAAGTGTCTATAAAGATGTAATGCACTAGATCAATTAGAATTCTCAATTAATGATGTAATAATAGATTCAAATCCATTGATATCAAGAGCAGGATCACCAGACAAAATTTCTTCATCAGTTTTATATGAAGCTCTAATTGCTTCAACACCACTAATGTCTCTTAAAAATTTTGCTTCCTTGTTAGCCTTTTTTACTATTTTTCCATTTTCATCTAAATATTGATAGCCATAAATATTAATTGGTATGTATTTATGAATAGCTTTCACAGTAGCCACATTCATAATTTCACCTTTTGAATCGACTTCTTTTTCAATTTTTTCAATAGAACATAAAGTTGCGATGCTTACAATGTTATTTAATGGAATGGTGTTTAAAACTTGATTATATGTAAGATTTTCTGACACAGGCACAGAATTAATTTCAGGAGAATACCACATTAAAAGAAATTTTGTTTTTTCTATTGTTTCTTTATTGTTGTTCTTATCATCTTCATATCTCTTTATAGCTTTTTTTCAAAAAGGGCCAAATTTAATCATGTCTTTTGTTATTAAAACTTTAGTTTTTTCTCTATCGTATAAAACAAAAGAATTTACTGCTGGATTATTTCATGTTGTAAATTTTTGGTTGTTTTTAATGCTTAAAAACAACAGATTTTCAAAAATGTTTGCTGATTTTTCTGTTGAAACTTGATTATTTTTTGATTTTTTTACCATACATTATCTCCTTATTTTTTTATTTAATTATACCAATATTTTAGCACTCTAATAATTAGTCTGCTAATTTTTTATAACAATATTAACTATTTTGTTTAAAACAAAAATTTCTTTTAAAATTGTGACACCTGAAAGTCATTTTGAAGCTTCTTTCTTAGCTAATGACAAAACATATTCCTTATTATTATCAGCAGCAGGAACTAAAATTTGACATTTTACTTTGCCATTTATAGTAACTCCATAATTAACAAAATCAGATTTTAAAATTTCTTGGTCTATTTCAAAATTTCTTAAGTTAGTTAAATTAAATAATTTTTCGCTAATTTCTCATGAAATATGAGGAATGAATGGTTCTAAAACATTTAACGCTACATATAAAAACTCATTTAATAGTAAATTATTATCAATTTTTTCATAAGAATTAAGCACTTCCATTATTCAAGCAATTAATGTATTGAAAGCATATTCATTTTTATTATTTGCATAAATTTCTTCTTGTTTAACAAGTGATTTATAAAGTTTTCTACGACTTTCTTTTTCAAAATCATTTAATTTTGTCGAATCTATCAATTTAGAGCTAAAATTCTCAACTTTTCTTACTTTGCTAAACAAAGTTATTAACCTATTAATAAACCTACTGCAGCCCTCTACTCCATCATCAGATCATTCAAGTTCCTTAGAAGGCGGAGCGGCAAAAAGAATAAATAATCTAACCGTGTCAGCTCCATATTTTAAAATTAAATCATTTGGAGCTACCACATTTCCTTTAGATTTTGACATTTTTGCACCATCTTTAAGAACCATTCCTTGTGTTAATAAATTTGAAAAAGGTTCTCTAAAATCTACATAACCAAGATCAGCCATAACTTTTGTAAAAAAACGAGCATAAAGAAGGTGTAAAACAGCATGTTCAACGCCACCAATATAGTTGTCAACAGAATTCCAATATTTTGTGCTTTGTGAGTCCAAAGCCATTTTTTTTCTTAATTCAGGGGGACATGTAAATCTTAGAAAGTATCAACTAGATTCAAAAAAAGTGTCAAATGTGTCAGTTTCTCTTGTTGCTTCTCCTTGACACTCAGGACATTTTGTTTTTAATCAATAACTATTAGTTGTAAGTGGGTTACCCATTTTATTAAAATCAACATCTCTAGGAAGAACCACAGGAAGGTTTTCAATTTTCTCTGGTACTGTACCGCATAAATCACAATGAATCATTGGGATAGGTGCACCTCAATATCTTTGCCTACTAATACCTCAATCCTGAAGATTAATTCTCTCATCATTTTCTAAACAAAGTGTTTCATAGTCTATTGAGATATTATCAATAGAAATATTGTTTGCTTGAGCAAATTTTAAGTAACTAGGTAATTTGGAACAATTAATGATTTGTGATTTGTTTTTGGTTCCTAGTGTAGAAAAATCAGAAACATAAACATTTATATTTTTTAAATTTTCACCACTTAAAACAAATGGAAAAGGTAATTTAAAACTTAATTTTTCACTGAAATTCTTGCTTTGTGCAGAAACTTTAATTTTTTCTATTTTCTTAATATCTTCATCTGAAATTGTGCCTTTTTCAATTAATTCATCAACTATATCATGGTTAGCACTAATAGTAATAAAATCAATAATTTCAAGATCTTTTTTGTCATTTATAAATATTTCAATGTTATTTTTTAACTCTCTATTTTTGTCTAAAAAAACTGCTTTATAGCCTTTTTCATAATTTATCCAATTATTTTGCATTGATAATACTTTATCTGGTCAAAAGCCTTTTAGATTATTGAGATTATCCTGCAATTCTTTACTGTATTTTCTTATTTTCAAATAATATTGCTCAGTTTCTTTTTTAACAACTGGCATGTCGCATCTTCAACATAAACCATTTATAACTTGTTCATTTGCTAATACAGTTTGATCTTTTTCACATCAATTTAAAAGGGCATTTTTTCTATAAACAAGATTATTTTTTCACATCTCTATGAATAATTTTTGTTCTCATTTTGTATAAATCTCATCACTTGTTATACAGAAATAATCTCAGGCAAATGAGATGCCTAACTGTTTTATGTTTTTATTCATTGTGTCAATATTTTTATATGTTCAATCCTTAGGATGAATGCCATGTTTAATAGCTGCATTTTCAGCTGGTAAGCCAAAAGCATCTCAACCAAAAGGGTGAAGCACATTAAAGCCTTTACGTCTATAAAAACGAGCCAATGCATCGCCTATTGTATAATTTCTAACATGACCCATATGCAAATTGCCCGATGGATATGGAAACATACTCAAAATATATTTCTTGCTTAGATTAAAATCTTTTTTAGGTTCAAAATATTGATTTTCGTCTCAAGTATTTTGTCATTTTTTTTCAATATTTAAAAAATCATAATTTGACATGATGCCCCTTTTTCAATATAAAGTAAAGTGTTATTTTGTACCAAAAATTCTATCCCCTGCGTCACCTAAACCTGGCTCAATATAGCTATTTTCATTTAATCTTTCATCTAATGCAGCTAAATAAATATTGAAATCTTTTCCAAAATTATCTTCAATAGTTTTAACGCCCTCAGGTACTCCAACTAAACAAACAAGACTAATATTTGTAAAACCATCTTGTTTTAACCGTTTTATTGCATCTGATGCACTGTTACCTGTCGCTAACATAGGGTCTACAACAAAAATGTAACTATCTTTTGCAACGTGTGGAATTTTATAAAAATACTCTTCCGGTTTATAGGTTAATTCATTTCTATACATTCCTATATGGCCTACTTTAGCTTCAGGAATTAAGCTAAGTAATCCGTCAACCATACCTAAACCAGCTCTTAAAATGGGAACAAATACAATATCTTTATCAATTCCATCCCCATCAAAAGATAAATCCAGTGGTGTAGTCACTATTCATTTTTTAGTTTGATAATCTCTTAAAATTTCATAAACCATCAATGATGCAATTTCATTTAAATTTACTCTAAAAATTGAGTGATTGGCTTCTTTTGAGCGCATATTTGTTAGCTTAATTTTTATAAGCGGGTGATCAATTACTTTCAACATAACAATTTCCTTTATAATGATATCTACTTACTCTATCTAATATATAATACTTTAAATAATGGCAATAATGCAAAAAACGCACTTTTTTAAGAAAAAAGGCGCTTTTTTCTAAATGAAATATTTTAGAGCTTAAAGTTAAAATTTTATTCGTCTAAGTCTCCAAAATCAAAGTTCATGCTTAAATTGCTTTCTGATTCTTTAGATTCTTCACTTGTAAATCCTGAAAATTTAGAAGCGTCATTTGATTTATTTTGAAAACTAAAATTTTGTTTTTCAACAGAATAGTCTGATGCTTGTCTTTGTTCTCTAATTGAACGTGGCTCAAGCAAGTGTAAATTATCAACTCTTACCTCAACAACAAAAACATTTTGACCATTATTGGTAAATGTTGAAGTTGTTATACCGCCTTCAATTGCAACAAGTGAGCCTTTTGGAGCATAATTGTTCAAAAAATCTGCAGTATTTCTTCATGCAACAACAGGAATAAAATCTGTTGCTTCACTATCATTATTATAATTTCTGCTAACAGCTATTCTAGTTCTTGCAACTGATGTCCCATTATTAGTTTTTGAATATTTAACATCAGAAGCTATTCTTCCAATGATGATAACTTTATTTAAATTCATATTAACCCCTATCAATTAATTTTAAATTATCAAATTTTCACTCTTTTAGCTTTTGGCAATCACATATTGTCGCTTGATTTAACATTAAAAGTAGAATAAAATTCGTCTAAATTTTGAACTTGCACATTTGCTCTCAATTTTTGAGGTGCATGAACGTCAACAGAAAGCAACATTTGTGCTGTTTCTGGTTTAAATTTTCCTCTTCAAACTATTGCTCAATTTATAAAAAAGTCTTCAAGTTTGTTTTTTGGATTAAGCATCACGGCTTCTAGTGAACATGAAATTCCACCTGCATCAGCTATATTTTCAGAAACTGTTAATTTTCCATTACACTTTCCATATTCAGTTTGACGGTTATCAAATAGTTCAATCATCTTTTTGCCTTTTTCATTAAATTTTGCAAAATCTTCATCAGTTCATCATGAATTTAAATTTCCGTCTTTATCAAACTGAGCACCATTATTATCAAAAGCATGGCTTATTTCATGAGCTATAACAGCTCCTATTCCACCAAAATTTGCTGATTCTGATTGTTTTATAGAATAAAAAGGTTTATTTAGTATAGCGGCTGGAAATACAATATGATTCATAAATGGACTATAATAAGCATTAACTTCAGCTGGAGACATTCCTCAATAATTACGATTAATTGGTTCTTGATATTGATTAAATTGTCATGTATTTTTGACAACATTAATATCTAAAGCATTTGATAATAAGTTTCCATTATCAGCATAAGTTTTAATTTTATACTTTGAAAAGTAAGGCTGAATTTCTTCTGGATATCCTATGTGAACACCAAGATTTTCTAATTTTTCAATACCTTTTAATCTAGTTTGTTCACTTAATCAATCATTTATAGATAAACGTTTTTTATAAATATTTATCATTGATTCAACCATATTTTCAACATTTTTCTTGGCTTTTTCACCAAAAGTTTTTTTAGCAAAAAAAGTACCAAAAGGGATATTAAATGCACCATATGCTAAATAAAAAGCACTTTTTTCTTTTTTAGAAGCTTTGCTTTGTCCACTAATAGATCTTTCAAACTCTCCCGAAATTATTCTTGAATCTTCGTTTAAATACATAGAAAACTTAATGATTGTTTTTAGAAACATTCATGACTTAATCTCATCAAAATTTTCATCATTAAAAATGATATCTAAGTTATCAATAAATTTAGGATAAATAACATTAATTTTTTCAACAGTTTTTTTAATTTCTCCTCTATTCACTAATTCTTCACTTAACGATTTTACATTTACATTTTTAATTTTTTTGTTCAAATCATTCATGTTATATATATTGTACATGCTTACATAATTAGCCATCTCAACTGCGCTTGCACTATAATCAACTAATTTTCTGTCAAAACTCAAAGTTTTATTAATAATTGATTGATTTTTTTCTTCATCATCGAAATAAAATTTAAGTAATTTATGAGACATTTTTACAAATGAATTAATTAATTTTTCCTTAAGCGGATGTGAATCTTCATAATATGATTTTTCAGGCAATATCAATTTAGGGCCTGAAAAACACATTATTTGGTCACTAACATTCTTAAAATCTTGAATTATTCCAAACTCGAAAGGAAGTGGAACTTCTCTATATGAAAAATACTTATATTTTTTAAGTAAGTCTTCTTTTTTAGTCAAATTCATAATTAATTTCAAAATGGGTAAAATTGGTTGAACCCCGAGCATTTCACGACGTTTAAAATTTTGTGCCATTTCAGCAAAATTTGCATAATTAACAATAGTAGAATCTAAATTTTTTCTACTTTTTTTGTTAATTATTAATTCATTTGTCTCTTTAATTAAGGCTTTTTCGTTTTTTAAATGTATTTCAGAAAAAGCACCTACACTGCTTCTGTCAGAAGGAATTTTAGCTTTTTTTATTCATTCACCATTTATGGCTTCATAAAAATCATCTTGTATTCTAATGTTATTTTGATTATTCATAGTTCTCCTTATTAATTCTCCCTAATGTTAGAAAGCATATATAAACAAGCTGTTTCAGCGCGCAAAATTGTTTTTCCTAATGAAACAATTTTGCATCCATTTGCTTTTGCATATTCAATTTCCTCAACAGTAAAACCGCCTTCAGGACCAACAATTAAAACACTATTAGTTTGTAAACTAGTTTCAATATTTTCTAAGTTTTGATTTTCATATGCAACATAAATTACTTTATCTTTATTATTTGCAATAATATCTTCAAATTTCATAATACGGAAAAAATCGGGAATTTTGTTTCTAAAACTTTGTTCAGCAGCATTTTTTATAATTTCTTGAAATCTGTCATTTTTACGCTTAAATTCATTTTTAATAATACTTTGATCAACATATTTGCTATTCATAGGAATAATTTGTGTTACTCCAAGTTCTGTTGCCTTTTGTAAAATTCATTCAAAACGTTTAATTTTTATAATTGGGGCTGCGAGTATAACTGAGTGCTCGAACTCATGGTTTATTTCCTCTTTTTTAATTATTTTTGCTTTAGAATTTTCAAAAATACATGAGTAAAATTCACCATTATAATTACATAAAAAAGTTTGATTTTTCACTCTGGCACTTTTTATATGTTTTAAAACTTTTTCATCTAAAATAAAGTAATTATTCTCTTTTTTGCTTACAAAAAATCTATGCATCTTATCTCTTTCTAATTTTATTTGAAATTATACAATAATAATTTATGTTAAGACCTTAATAAATTAAGTGTATGTATTTTTTATAAAATAACAAAATAAAATATTTTCATCTTTATTAAAACTTGATTTTTGAAATAGTTAAATTAACTTATTGATCAATAAAATAGTTCTTTTGGATAAAAAGTAAAAAATAATTTTAAGAATTTAGTGTGAAATCCTATTTTTTTATATAAAATAGGTTTGCAAACGCATAAATAAAGTAAATTTAAACAATTTATAAACATTTATTTATTATGAAAGGCTATGATGAAAAAAATCATTAAAATTAACATTATAGGATTATCGCCAATAGCATCATTAACTATGATTCCGCTATTAACTATTTCTTGTTCTAATGTAAGCAGTAAAGAAAAAGATAAAACAAAAGTTACAACTTCTTCGACTACAACAGAATCTGATAAAAAAGAAACTACAGGCACTTCAAATCCTACTAAAGATGAAGAAGATAAAAAAGAAAAAGGGTCATCAACAGGCACAACTTCTTCGACCACAACAACAGAATCTGATAAAAAAGAAACTACAGGCACTTCAACTCCTACTAAAAATGAAGAAGATAAAAAGGAAAAAGGCTCTTCAACAGACTCAACTTCTTCGACTACAACAGAATCTGATAAAAAAGAAAAAGGGTCATCAACAGGCACAACTTCTTCGACCACAACAACAGAAGCTAGCAAAACAGAATCTCCAGGTACTTCAAATCCTACTAAAGATGAAGAAGATAAAAAAGAAAAAGGCTCTTCAACAGGCACAACTTCTTCGACAACAACAACAACAGAATCCGGTAAAACAGAAACTCCTGGCACCTCTACTCCTATTAAAAATAAAGAAGATAAAAAAGAAAAAGAGTCATCAACAGACTCAACTTCTCCAACCACAACACCAGAAGCTGGTAAAACAGAAGCTCCTGCTGAAACAGAAAAAGACAAAAATAAAGAAGGCTCTTCATCTGGGACAACAAAAAGAGAAGAAGAACAAAGTGATGCACCTTCAAACAACACAATGTTAGAAGAAGATAAAAAAGCTTATGAAAATTCATTGAAAGTTGCTAATGAATTTTTAACTTCTCACACTGATCAAGACATGTATGGTGAAATTAATAAAAAACTAAGTGCAGAAATTGAAAAAGCAAAATCAGCTTTAGCAGAAACACAAACAAAAGAAAAATATTTAAGCTCTAAATCTCTTTTAGATTCAGCATTAGAAAAAGCTAAAAATGATGTAAATGTAGTAAATAATAAATTAACTCCTACTAAAAGTTGAATTAATGGTGGATATATTAATTTTAATTTAAAAACATCTAAGGAAAATTTTGAAAAAATTAAAGATAATCATTTTAGTATGTTAATAAATATTACTAAAGAAAATGGGCAACAAGTAGAAGCAAATGACTCTGCAGGAACTTATCATTTAAGAAATAAGGCTGTGCATATAGCAAATCCGAAAGTAAAAAATGGATTAGTAACATTTGAAATGTCAACTCATAGTTATTTTGATCATAGAACATCTCCTCCAAAAGGATCTTATAGAATTGTTTCACTATGAGATAAATCAGACAATAAAAAAACTAATTTATTAACTAAAGCAACACAACCAGTTACAGTTAATTATTAGTTTCAATCAAATACAACACAATAAAAATGTATTGTATTTGATTTTTTTATTAAAAATTTTCCCTCATAATTTTCAACAAAATAAAAAAACTAAACTTCATTTAGCTTGTTAACTAAAATAGTTTAGTTTTTTATTCTTCAAAAAATAATGGAAATCTTTCTTCAGTTTCATCATCATGTTCTGCTGTGAAACTTGTTGTTTCATGATCTTCTATTATTTCTTCTTCATGAAGTGTATCCTTTTCATTCATGCTTTTTTCAATATTATTACTATTATTATTTAATAAGTCATATGCGCTAAATTCACCTTGACCAGCTAAAAAATTCATAATAAAGAATGATTCTCTAGTGTCATTTTTAACACTCTTGATCATGCCTGTTTTTATGAAAACATCATCATTAAGGTACTCTTGAAGCATATCAATAGCTTGACTTACTTCACCTAAAGTTCCTTTTGAATCAAGTTTAAATGAAACTATAACGTTTTTAAATTGTGGATTCAATTTATCTAAGTTATTTTCTTTAATTATCTGTAAAACAGCTTGTTTCACTCGTTCATTGCCAGATGTTTGCACATGGGTAGCAACTGTATTTTTACCATTTGAAATAAGGTTTTTAAAATCGTTGAAATCAACATTTATATCTCATTCTTTGTTAAGAATTTCATCTATTGTTCTAATCAAATTGATTAGCTGCTTATTTGCCATTTTAAATGCAGCATCAATTGGTAATTGACTATATGAATTGAAAATTTCCTGATTAGATATTACAATATATGAGTTAGCAACTTCTTTAATTTCTTCCAATCCTTTATTTGCAATATTTAATTTTAATTTACCTTCAAAACTAAAAGGGGTAAATAGAACAGCTATTGTTAAAATATTCATATCTCTAGCAATTTGAGCAATTGCACTAGTTGCACCTGTACCGGTACCTCCACCAAGACCTGCTGTTATGACAAGAACATCAGTACCTTCTAAAGCTTCTTTTATTTCCTTTTGAGAATTAAAAGCGCATTCTTTGCCAATTCTTGGATCACTACCAGACCCGTAACCTCTGCTTTGCTCGCTAGTTAACAAAATTTTATTTTTGCATTTATTTTTTGAACTTTCTAAATCTTGAATATCCGTATTAATTACTCATAAATCAATATCAGTATTTTCAACACTGTTATTATCAATTAAATAATTAACAGCATTAGTACCTGCACCGCCAATGCCAAATACTTTGACTTTTATATTCTTATTTTCCGATTTTAAGTCCATGTGCTATCCTTTCTTTTAATTAAATATTGAGTCATTTTTTATGGAAAGAATTTAAAATTTTGTTGATTGTTGTATTATTCTTAACTTCTGCCAATGGTATAGTATCTAATAATTCTAATTGAATATCACGTTTTTGAGCATACTCATTAGCTATATAAGTAGCTCCTAAAAAGTGATTGTCAATTTTGCTAATTATTGATTCTCTATTGTCTAATTCAGAGATAGTAATACCTCTAAAAATATCTTTTAGTACGTCAACAACAAATGCTGAATGTTTTCCTGAAACAATTATTTCATAACTTGGATATGAAGCTCCAATTTCTATTTTTTCTTTTATAAGTCTTCCAACTTGTTTAATTGCTGTTTCAAAAATTTTATAAATTTTTTTATCAATGAACCTATCATCAAGACTTTTTAGTAAATCAAAATTATTATTTATTGCATCAATTTGCAATGAAAAGTTATCATTAGATACACTTGTAAGCTTGCTTAATACTTCAAGTATAGCTTTAGTTTTTATTCTTGTTTTATCATAAAAAAATGTGTTGTCATTTATTTGACCAATAACATTTATAAAGTTTCACGAAAAGTTTAAAGTGAATTTAAATTTATTATCTGGTTTTTGAAGATCTAAACATTGTGATTTTAAAAACACATGTTTAATAGTAATATTGAAAGTTTTGATTTTATTTATCAAACTTACAATATCTGATTCTTTGCTAAAAGTTATTAATTTTTGATGTGTAATTAATTTTGATCCTGATTTATTTACAGGCATATCACCATATTGTTTAGAAAAACCATTTTCGTCTTTAATTTCATACAAAAAAGTTTTATAACTTAATATAAATCTATTTATTTTAGATTCAAAATTAGACATTTTTTCATTATATTCACTTATAGTTTTTTCATTAACCTTTTTATTCTCCAAATCAAAACAATGATTTGAATCTAAAAACTGTAAATCATTAATTTTACTATTTGCATAAGCATCATCAATAATTGCTATGTAAGAAATATTTGTTTTTTGCTTGTTTTTTTTATTTTGATTACTAATATAATTTTTGGCTTCTTTAATAATAGATTCTAATTTTGCTAAATCATCTATTTTATAGTCGCAAATATTATTAATAACAGAAAAGAAATGGCCACCAATATAAGTTGAAAGAACAAATTGAACTTGACTTTTCTTTATATAAAATAAGCCAAAATAATCTTGTTTTTCAACTCTATTCATAGGCATCTCCTTTCTAAAATAATTAACTAAAATATTTTTGTAAGCACTCTAAGTTTTGCACTTCTTGCTCTATTATTACTTACTAATTCATTTTTGCTTGGATTATATACTTTAACACTATATTGTTTTACTTCATTAACTGGTAATTTTGATGGCAGCTTATTCTTCGTAAGTTGGCCAAAAAAGCTTTTAACAATTTTGTCTTCCAATGAATGAAAGGATATAACTGCTAATGATGCACCAGGTTTTAAAAAACTTATAGCGTCATTTAACATAGTTTTAATAGAATCAAATTCATTATTAACTTCAATTCTGATAGCCTGAAAAACTGCCTTCGCTGGGTTTTTTTCTTTTAACAATTTAGCTGGATATGCTTTTTTTATTATGTTTACTAACTCTAAAGTAGTTTTAATTGGTCTATTATTAATGATGGCATTCGCAACTTTATGAGAAAGTTTTACCTCTGCGTAATCATTAAATATTTTTACCAATCTATCTATTTCATAGTTATTTACAATAAATTCAGCATCGAGCTCTTGACTACTATCCATACGCATGTCTAGACGCGAGTCTTTGTTATAACTAAAACCTCTATCACCATTATCAACTTGTGGACTTGAAATTCCTAAATCTGCAATTATGCCATCAACAGATGTAATTTTCATTTTTTCTAATTCTTCTTTTATATTTGCAAAATCTGAATGAATTAGATGAAAATTGTTATTGATTTTTTCTAATCTCTTTCGACTTTCTTCTATCGCAAAGTTATCTTTATCAAAACCAATTAAATATCCATTTGTTAGCATTTTTAAAATTTTAGAAGAATGTCCGCCCATACCCAAAGTTAGATCTAAATAAATCCCATTTGGTTTGATTTTTAGTGAATTAATTACTTCATCTAGCATTACTGATTTATGTTCATTTTGCATAATCATTATTCTTTCTCAGCTAATTTCTGAGCTGCTATTTGAATTGAATTAACATCAAGATTTGATTCATATTCAGCATATTTTTCGGCGCCTCATAATTCTACAAGATCGCCAACACCAATAAGTAACACTTCTTTTTGGATAGCAGCATGGCTTAAATATTGTTTAGGAATGATGAAACGTCCTTGAGAATCCAATTCGATTTCTTGTGTCTTTCCCAATCATGCACGTCTAATTAGTCTAGCTTCAGTACTAAATTGGCTTTGAGAAATCAACTTTGTACTAAATGCACTAAAAGATTCTTCACTTCTAAGCTCAATCACATTATCTAGACCTATTGTGATGTAAAACTTCACGCCCAAACCATCGCGTAATTTTGTTGGAATAGCTATTCTGTTTTTAGCATCAATTTGTCTCGTAAATTGTCCGTACATTATTTTCCACTTTCCTCCACTATCCACCACTATTATACACATATAAAAATTACACTTTTGATAAAAAAATAAAATAAGTTTTTCAAGGAAATTATTAATAATTCCTAAAATTAAAATAAAAAAAATAAAAACCCTAAAAAATAGGTTTTTTAGTAAAAATTGCATTAAAAAAGTAAAAAAATATTTCTGATAAATTATTTTTTAAAATTTCCACTTTTAAACTTCTTTGAATTAATTAAATTTAATAACCAAAAAACACAAAAATTAAATTAATAAAAAAATAACACTGAGTGTTACTTATTTTTGGCGGGAGTTAAAGGAATCGAACCCTTGCAAGCAGTTTTGGAGACTGCAGTACTGCCATTATACTAAACTCCCATATAAACGGCTATTTGCCAAACTTAAAGTGGCAAACATCACCATCTTGCATAACATAATTTTTACCTTCACTACGTAATTTACCAGCATTTTTAGCGCCTAATTCACCATTATAATTAATATAATCGTTATAACTTATTATATCTGCTTTAATAAATTTTTTCTCAAAATCAGTATGAATAATTCCAGCACATTGGGGAGCTTGCATTCCATTTTTATAAACCCAGGCCCTAACCTCAATCTCACCTGCAGTGAAATATGTTTTCAAATTTAAAAGTTCAAAAGCAGCACGAGCTAAAATATCTATTCCGCTCAATTGAATATTATATGTTGATAATCATTCATGAACATCATTATCATCTAATTGAGATAATTCTGATTCCAATTGAACACAAATAGGAATTATTTTTTCATCTGCTTTTAATGATTGCTTAAGTTGTTGATAAAGTGGTTGATTTTCATAATCTGTTATTTGATCTGTTGATAAATTTGCGACATAAATTACAGGTTTAGCTGTTAAAAGATGATAATTTTTAACAGCTTTTAACTCATCATCAGACAAGGAATCAAGCAATACTCTTGCAGGTTGTTCTGATTCTAAAGTTTTCTTTAATTTTTGAGCTAAATTTTCTTCCAAAATGGCAATTTTATCGCCTGATTTTGCTTTTTTTTGTACGCGAGAAATTACATTATTTATAGTTTCTAAATCAGCTAATATTAGCTCAAGATTTATAACATTTTTATCATTTACAGGATTAACTTCATTAGCAACATGCATAATTTCCTTATTTTCAAAGCATCTAACTACATGAATTACTGCATCAACTTCTCTTATATTTGCTAAGAATTTATTTCCAAGACCTTCTCCTCTTGATGCGCCTTGAACTAATCCGGCTATATCAACAAAATCAAAAGTTGCAGGGATAATTTTTTTAGGATTAACAATTCTTGCCAAATTAGTTAATCTTTCATCTTTTAATTCAACACTGCTAATATTAGGATCAATAGTTGTAAAAGCATAGTTAGATGACTCTACTTGATGTTTAGTAACAGCACTAAAAAGTGTACTTTTTCCAACATTTGGTAAACCAATAATTCCTGCTTTAAGACCCATAAAATCTCCTTATTTTTTATTTTTAATAATAAATTATTTTTGTATTATTGACACAATTATTTTATTAATTTGTTTATTTAAATCTTTGAAATTTTCATTAATCATATTGCCAAAATTATAAAAAGCATCACTATGGTTTCTATGAATTTCATGAACTAGTTCATGTAAAATAATTGTATCTATAAACTTTTCATCAAGAGCTATCATTTTAACATCGTATATTATTTTACTAGTTCGTAAATGTTTTTTGTAATTAGTTCCTCATGCAGTATTTTTTAAATTAATAGAAAAAAGAGGATTATTTATTTTTACACCAAAATTGTTGATTTTATTAGTATATTCAAATTGTTTACTTACTACATATTTTTCTAAAATTCTTTTAAGTGTGTATAAAAAAACTTTTTTTCTTAATTCATCATTTATTTTTAGCAATTGATTGCAATATATTGTAAGCTGTGAATTTATCTCATCAAATTTAAAACTATGAGACAGTCTTGGATTATAGTTTCAAATTAAACTAATAGGCCTGCCAAATAGAACTATTTTATGATTATCAGCAGAATAAGAAAGATTAATATTAATTACTTTTTTGGCTTTTTTGTTTGCTTTTTCTAATAATTTAAAAATTAAGCTCTCAATGTTGTAATTAGTATATATCTGAGAATTAAAACTAACCAAACTACTTGAAATAGTTACAATATTTTCATTCTTAAGTGAAACATTTATATTTTTTAAATGGGGTTTATATGTATGAAAAATTAAAAATTCATTGTTTAAATATTGAATTTTCTTTATAAAAGTAGATTTATTACTTGACATTTTGGTTAATTATCTTTTCAAATTTTTTCATATCTTTAATAGATTTTGTTCTACTTAAATTAACAATATCAATAACAGCCTTTGTTTCTTCAAATGACATATTAGCCTCATCTGCCATATCATTATCAACTTCTTTTAATATATTGTCTATTTTTTCAACATTAGTAATTATTGACCATGAGTCTTGATGGCTAATATCATATGTTGTTTCATTTGGAAAAATAAGCAGTGAAAAAACAGGAACGTTAAAATTACACATTTTATAAAAATGTTGTATATGACGGAAATTTTGAATTAATGGATTCTTAATTTTAATTTCTTTTCTATTATTTTTAAGCGTAAGATTATCAGAAAAAGACTCACCGTAAATGTGCCCATTTAAATATTTAATTTCTACAATGAAAACAGCTTTGTCACCAACTAAAATGGCATCCATTTCAAAAAAATGATTTGACGAATATTTAAACAGCCCACCATTTAAAAACTTATAGTTATTATTTTTTGCAAAAGTTATTAATTGATTTTTTGTTTGGTCTTCAAATTTTAAACCAATAGTATTTCTTTTTTTATTTTTAAAATAGAACCAAAAGTAAAAAAATAAAGCAAAAAATAATAAAATTGTTGTAAAAACAATAGCAATAACTAATCCATACATAGTTTAAATTATAACCTTTATTTTCTTTCTAAAATGCTTTTCAAATATTGGCCTGTATAACTAGATTCAACTTTAGCAACTTGTTCTGGCGTTCCGGAAGCTACTAAATTACCACCGCCTTTACCACCATCTGGGCCTAAATCAATTATGTAATCGCAACACTTAATAACATCGAGATTATGCTCAATTACAATAACAGTGTCACCATTATCTACAATATTATTTAAGACTTTTAATAAATTATCAATATCATATGAGTGTAGCCCTGTAGTTGGTTCATCAAGAACATATATTGTCTTTCCTGTAGCTTGTTTTTGTAAATAAGTAGCCAATTTTACTCTTTGAGCCTCTCCGCCACTTAAAGTTGTAGACGGTTGACCTAATTTAATATATCCAAGACCTACATCTAAAAGGGTTTTTAATTTATTCTTGATATTAACCCTAGCGTCAAAAAATATAATTGCTTCTTCAACAGTCATTTCAAGTACATCAGAAATTGATTTACCATGGTATTTAACTTCTAAAGTTTCTCTATTGTATCTTTTGCCATCACATTCATCACAAGGTACATAAACATCAGGTAAAAAATGCATTTCAATTTTTAAATATCCATCGCCTTGACATTTTTCACATCTGCCACCAGGCACATTAAAACTAAATCTACCTTTTGCATAGCCTCTTGCTTTTGATTCTTCAACTGATGCAAAAATGTCCCTAATATCATCAAAAACTGATGTATATGTAGCAGGATTAGATCTTGGTGTTCTGCCAATTGGGCTTTGATTAACCGCTACTATTTTGTCAACATTAAAAGCTCCTCCAAATGATGTAAACTTACCTACTTTACCTTGAGCAGTTTTTGACAAATATTTAGTTAAACCTTTTACCAAAATCTCATTTACTAAGCTACTTTTTCCACTTCCAGACACTCCGGTAACTGCAATAAATTTACCAAGTGGAAACTTAACATTTATTTTTTTAAGATTGTTTTCTGCAGCTCCATTTATGCTAAGAACTTTGCCATTTCCAGATCTTCTGAATGATGGAATTTCAATTTTTCTTTTTCCTGATAAGTAATTCCCTGTTATAGACTTATCACATTTTTTTATATCTTCTAATGAACCCTGGGCAACAATTTCACCGCCATTAACTCCAGCATAAATGCCAATATCAACTATATGATCTGCTTCACGAATTGTTTCCTCATCATGTTCAACAACAATCAAAGTATTGCCTAAATCAACCATATTTTTAAGTGCATCAATTAGTTTTTCATTATCTTTTTGATGCAAACCAATAGAAGGCTCATCCAAAACGTATAAAACTCCTGTTAAGTTTGAACCAATTTGGGTTGCCAACTTTATTCTTTGACTTTCACCACCACTTAATGTCTCTGCATTTCTATTCAAAGTCAAATAACCAAGACCAACTTTTTTAAGAAATGATAGTCTATTATAAAGTTCATTTAAAATTAATTGAGATATATGCGCTTCTTCATTATTTAGTTCTAATTTTTCTAGAGATTCCAAAATGTCATCTACGCTCATTGAAATTAAATCATTTATATTGTAGTCATTAACCCTTACGCTTAATGCATATTGATTTAGTCTTGAACCTTTGCATTTTGAGCATGAAAATGAACCCATATATTTTTTTAATCATTCTCTGATTCTTTCGCTTGATGTATTAAAATAACTGTTTTCAACTTTATCTAGTATGCCCTCTATATGTTTATTTCTTCTCAATTTATTCCCGCTTGACGAAATTAAAACATATTCAATGTCATCCTTTGAACCATATTTTATAATTTCTAAATCTTCTTTTGATAAAGAATCAATTGGAGCATTTTTGTCTATTTTATAGGTGTTTAATAAAATATCAAACTCTTGTCATTCTAAATTTTGACTATTAACAGTATTTTGAAAAATTTTAATTGCGCCATCATTTATTGTTCTTCATTTTTCAGGAACAAGCGCATCAAAATCTGCCCTTAAATTGACTCCAAGTCCCTTACATAATTCACATGAACCAAATGGTGCATTAAATGAAAATAATTTAGTGTCTATTTTTGGCATTTCAAAATCTTTATAAATACAAGAGTGGAGTTTTGAAAACTTCTTAACTTCACCTTCAATAGTTTGTATTTTAACTAAACCTTTTGAATAATTTGTTGCAATTTCAACCGCTTCAGAAATTCTATTATAATTTTCTTCATTTAGAACAACTCTATCAATTACTATATCTACAAAGTGTTTAATATTTTTTTCAAGCTTTATCTCGTCGTCAAGAGAATAAATTTGTCCATCAACTTGAACTCTTAAATAACCATCTCTTCTTAATTTATCAAATAAATTTGCATGTGTTCCTTTTTCACCGTCAACCACAGGAGATAGGACCAAAAGCTTTGATTCATAGGGAAATTCATAAATTCCTTCAATTATCTGCTTATTAGTTTTGCTAGCAATTGGTATATTATGATTAGGACAAAATGGCTTTCCTATTCTAGCAAAAAGCAATCTAAAATAATCATAGATTTCAGTAACTGTACCAACAGTTGAACGAGGATTATTATGAGTTGTTTTTTGTTCAATAGAAATAGATGGACTCAATCCTTCTATTAAATCAACATTAGGTCTGTTTGTACCGCCAAGAAATAAGCGAGCATAATTGCTTAAACTATCCACATATTTTCTTCTGCCTTCTTCATAAATTGTATTAAAAGCTAAACTACTCTTGCCGCTTCCAGATAATCCAGTAAAAACAATTAATTTATTTTTAGGTAAAGATAAATTAATATTTTTTAAATTGTTTTCTTTTGCACCATGAATTATGATTTGATCTTTTGAAGACATAAATTCCTCCTTATGCGTTATTTTCACCTGCTCTTAAATCAATTATTATGTCCCTAATTTCCATAGCTCTTTCATAATTAAGTTCTTTTGCAGCTTGTTCCATTTGTTTTTTAAGATTTTCTATTAATTCATCTTTTGATAAGTTAGTATTAGGAGCTTTAGACTTTGAATTTTTAAAATAAAATGAAATAGCATCATCTATGCCATGACCTTGAATAGGCTCTGGTATTGGTTTGATAATTGTTTTTGGGATAATATTATGTTTTTTATTATATTCTTCTTGAATTTTTCTAATTAAAGTGTTATGCTCTATTGCCTCGTTCATACTTTTAGAAACTGAGTCACCATAAAAAATTACTCTACCGTTACTATTCCTAGCTGCTCTACCTGTTATTTGAATCAAACTTCTTGTTGATCTAAAAAAACTTTCGTTATCAGCATCAAGAACCATAATTAAACTAACCTCTGGCAAATCTATACCTTCACGAAGTAGATTAATACCAACAACACAATCATAAATTCCTTTTCTAAGTTTTCTAAGAATTTCATTACGTTCAAAAGTTTTGTGTTCACTATGCAAATAAGCTATTTTTTCATTTCTTTCCATGAAATATCTAGTTAACTCTTCAGCAAGTGTTTTTGTTGTTGTTAATATTAATGATCTTTCACCTTTTGTTTTTTGTTTTTGTAATTCATCATAAATATCTTCAACTTGCCCTTTTGTTGGTTTAACAGTAATTAAAGGATTTAACAAACCTGTTGGACGAACAAATAGTGGAGTTATAACTCCATTTGTTTGATCTAACTCATACTCATCAGGGGTAGCTGAAATATAAACTTTTTGAAAATCGAATTCACTTTCGAATTCATCAAAACGCAATGGACGGTTTTCAAGCGCACTAGGAAGTCTAAAACCATAATCAACAAGTGTTTGTTTTCTTGATCTATCACCTTTATACATCGCTTTCAATTGAGGAATCATCATATGTGATTCATCAATAAAAACAAGTGGATTTTTATCATGAAAATAATCTAATAAAGTATATGGTCTTTGACCAAAAGTCCTATCATCTAAGTACATAGAGTAATTTTCAATCCCAGGACAAGTTCCAAATTCAGACAATGAATCCAGATCTCTTTCAACTCTTTCTTTTATTCTTTGAGCTTCAAGAAGTTTATTATTTTTATTAAAATAATCAATTCTTTCTGTAAGTTCAACTTTAGCTAATTCACAAGTTTTTTTAATAATATCATTGTTAACTGTATATGCATCACCAGGAAAAATTAATAATTCATTATGAGACATAATTTTTTCTTTAGTAAGTGGATTTATAGTTACAATTGTATCAATTTCATCTCCAAAAAAATCAACTCTAATCATAAACTCGCTTGTATAAGCTGGCATTATATAAACCGTATCACCTTTAACACTAAAGGTGCCCATCTCTGTAACAAGATCATTTCTTTGATAATTTTTTTGTATAAGCATTCTTATAAAATCATTTCTTTTAATTTTTTGATTTTGTTTAATCAACATAAAGTTTTCTTCATATTCATAAGGGCTAAGAGCTCCATAAATTGCAGAAACTGAAGCCACCACAATAGTATCGTTTCTAGTCAAAATAGAGTTAACTGCACTCATACGCATAGCATCAAGCTCAGCATTTCTCTTGCTTGTTTTATCAATATATGAATCAGTTGCAGGAACATAAGCTTCAGGTCTATAATAGTCAAAATATGAAACAAAATATTCAACCTTATTATTAGGAAAAAAACCTTTTAACTCAGAATAAAGTTGGCTAGCAAGAGTTTTATTGTGAGAGAGTACTAAAACTGGTCTATTAAATTCTTTTATAACATTTGCTATTGTGAAAGTCTTACCACTACCGGTTACTCCTTGCAAAACTTGACTTTTTAGTCCATTTTCAATGCCATCAACTATTTCTTTTATAGCTTTTGGTTGGTCTCCTGCGGGTTTGTATTCTGACTTTAATTCAAAACGATTGATATTATTCATAACATAATTATAATTAAAATTTAATTGAAAATTAAAATAAAAACAGCAATGCTGTTTCTATTAACTTCTGTATTATTAATCATTTTCGAAAAAGATTTTATCAACGGTTGGTGTGTTATTGTCGTTTTGTCCATTAAGTCACAAAGCTATTTTTTTTCTTTCATATCTAGATATTCAATTTCTTCTTAAATTAATCATATTAAAAGCATAAGAAGCTCAAAAAACATAAAATTTTAGCAACCAAAAATATGGTTTTCTACTTCTTCATGGATTTGTATCATTATTTAGTGCTCTATCAACAATAAATGATAAGTTAAATAATTGAAGTAATGGTCCAAGAATAATGATTCATATAGGTAATAAAATGCCCATTGAAATCAATAAACCTATAGCTATGTCATCTCACTTTAATCTTACTAAAATAGCTATAGATGAGGCCAAAAGGTATAAAAATATTATCACACCAGTAAAAAAAGTTGGGTAAAGTTTTGCTTTATTTTTTGAATAACTTGCAATTTTTTCTAATTTATCAATTGGTAAATTATTATCCATTTTTCTCCTATCCAATAGTAACAGCTTCAGATATATATTCATATTTATATGAATAATTTTTCTTGTTGGTTCAAATGAGAACGCTACTACTAATTCCAAATTGACCAATAAACATAATAATACTTAGTGTTATTTTGGTTGCTATGTTTAAATCACTTGTGATACCAGTTGATAAACCAGTAGTACCAAATGCAGATAAAACTTCGAAAAATATATGTGTAGAATTATATTTTTTACTATCTATTTTACCTGAAAAGTAATCAAAACTTGACATAGATATAAGAGTTGCGAAAATAACTAAAATAATAGCAATAGTTGCAACTACAGAGCTCATTTTAACAGTCTCATCATCTATCCTACGTTTAAATGCTCTTACGCTAGGGCGACCAAAACTTTTTGCAATAATTGATAAGAATAAAATACCACAAGTGGTTGTTCTTATACCACCACCAGTTGAAGCAGGAGCCGCACCAATAAATGACAAGATACCAAGAACTCAAATTGATGGTTCTGTCATGTGATTTAATTCAATTGTTGAAAAACCTGCACTACGAGTTGACATTACCATAAAAAATATAGATCATACTCGATATCCTTCATTACTATAAAATAAACCATTATTATGAATTATTGACTCTGATTTTACACTTGCTGCTTCAAAGGACACTACAAATATAAAACCAATTAAAGAAACAATAAAAAATGTAAATAATGATATTTTTGTAAATAAACTTCATTTATATTTGACTTTTTTGTTTTTTATTTTTGCTCGAATATAGCTTGCAAAATCATGAATGACTGGATAACCAATACCACCAATAATAAACAATAATAGGAAAATTATTTGCAAACCTATATTTTTATAATATGGCAATAATGATTTGTCTCCTATTATGTCAAAGCCTGCATTATTTAATGCACTTATAGCATGAAAAATTCCATACCTAAAACTTAATTCAACATTACCTTTTGATTCTACATAATTAACATATTTAGGAAGATATTGAGTTGAAAGAGGATTAAAACAATAGAAATAGATTGTTAAAATACAAGAAGCTATAAACAATGTAATAATCAAAAATATCATGGAATCTTTTATCATGCTTCTATTTTTAAAATAATCTGAGTTTCCTCGCTCATATGAAATTAGTTCTACATCATTAAGCGACATGCGACCACGCATAAATATAACATTAATTAAAAATATTTTCAAAGCAAAAATACCAAGACCACCGATTAAAATACAAATCGCTATTATGCTCTGACCAAACATATTAAATGCAGCATATGCACTGTGAATTGATAAACCTGTTGAACTAAAAGCACTTGAAATAGTAAAAAAAGAATCTACAAATGTAATTTTATTACCCTTCGTATATTCTGCATTATGTGAAATTGGACTATAAAGAAAAAGCGAGGCAACTAAAACTATTAATAAATAAACAAAAAAAATAAGTTTAATTTTTGTTCCTTTTTTAGACAAAAGGCCAATTTTTCTGAAAAAAGCTATTATTTTGCTGTTTCTCCATCAATCTTTAAATCTATTATGTTTCATGATCAGTATTACCTTATTATAATAGTATTATTTATAACACTTTTAAAATATTTATTTAAAATTAAATTATTATTGCATACATATTTTAAATTATTTTACGGAGTTAAGATGTCTAAGAAGAGAAATAAAGATATTTGCGTCATTGGAGCTGGTCGTTTTGGTCAAGCAGTAATTAATCAACTATCAAAAATGGATTGTTCGCTTTTGATAGTTGATAGTAATGAACAAAGACTAAGCGAATATAAAGATGTAGCTCACAAAATTGTAATTGCTGATGCAGCTAACACTAAAACATTAAAAGCTTTAAATATAAAGGAAATGGATACTGTAGTTGTTGCAGTTTCTGACAATATAGATATTGTTGCAGCTTTATTAGAAATGGACATCAATAATATTATAGTAAGAGCAAGATCTAGAAGACATGCCAGAGTTCTCAAACAAATTGGTGTTAATGTTATTATCCAACCAGAATATGAAGCTGGTTTGAGAACTGCTTTAATAGCAGCAAATCCAAACTTCATGCGTTTTAGCCAAAACTTACAAGAAGTTGGCGATGGTTTTGTTATTGGAACTACTAGCTTAAACAATGCTAAATATGAAGGCAAAACAATTAAAGAAGTAAAATTCTACGATTATGGTGTTAGTGTTGTTTTAATTAAAAGAGGAGCTAAAAGCATTCTTCCTGGTGGTTTAACTACTCTAGAAAAAGGTGATATTATGACTTTAATTGGTAAAGTTCAAGATGTTACTAATGCTCTAGGAGAACTTAATAAATAATAAATTTAATAATAATTTATTGAACGTCTACATGCTTGCATGGGCGTTTTTTTATATTTATATTGAAGTAATATTCATAAAAAGTTACTTTTCATTCTATTTAATAGGTTTTTCACTAAAAAAATGAGAGTTAATATAATAGAAATTTACTTATTTAATATAAAAATTAAAAAAATTTATAAAAAAAATGCACAAATTGCGTACATTTAACTTGTTTAATTAAAAAGCAAATGAAAAAGGCTTATCTAAATTAATTTTAACTTTTACAGTTTCATTTTGGCCATTAACATTTTCAACATAGTAAGCTTCATTTAATTCTCATTTTCCTTTGAATTTAGGAACAAATTTAAAATTAATAACTAATTTATTACCGTTAATAGTTATTTGTGGATTAGGTTTTTTGTTAATATCTAAATTAAATTCTTTACCTGGTACACCATTTTGAGAAAAACTAAGTCTAACTTTTGGAACGCGTGGTGGCTTAGAATTAATATGATCAATAACATCTTGAGTTGTATTTATTTCTCAATTAAAAGTCGTCATCCTTGGTTTTCATTGTGGATCCTGAGCTTTAAAACTTTCTGATCTAATTTGTACTTGATATGTTTTTATTTCTTTTTCATCTCAAGTGCTTTATTCTTTTATTTTCTCAATCTCTTCATCCATTTTATTTTGCAATTGTTCATATTCACCAACAGTTGCTAAATATTGTGGAGCAGATTCATAAATTTCTTTTGCTTTTGATAAAATATCAGCAAACATTTTTTTGGCTTGAGGATCGTTTTCATCTTGTGAAGAATAGAAATCTACTAATTCTTTATAATTTTTCTCAAATTCACCGCGACTACTTTCTTTAAGTCTAGGATATATTGATTTGAGAATTTCTTCTAATTTTAATAATACATTCTGATAACTTTCCTTATCTGGATTAGCGTCTAATGATGATATTGTTGCTTCAATTTTCTTTTTAAGTTCATTCTTTAATTCATCTGAAGAACCCGCATATGAATTGTGATTTTCCATACTATTTTCGCCAGATGGAACTGTAGTATTACTATGTGCTTGTTCAAATTCTTTAATAAATTTTTCAAGTTCTTCTTTTGCTTCTTGTTTTGTTGCAAATTCAGTTCTAAAACCAAATTCATTAGCACTTTTATTGTGACTTTCAGTATTCATATCATAAATAACATCTAATACTTCTTTATATGCTTCTTCATAATTATTTTCAGCATGACCAAGATAATATTGTTCGTCAACTAGCAATGAAATAAATTCTTTCTCTGCTTTAGTATAATCATCACTTTTTAGATATGTATCTTTAAGATCTTCAAAAACTTTTTTTCATGGAACACGTGCGAATGTTGAATCTGATAATCCATCTAAAGCGTTTTGAACATCTTGAAGTTTGCCTGATTTCTTCAACTTAGAAAATGCAGACTCATGTTTAATTGATGGTTGAATGGGTACATCAATATTGTCCTGATTATCTTTATCTGGATTAACTGGGTTATCAATGTTTTTCTGTATTTGCTTACTTTCACCTCTAATTTGGCCTCTATTAGCACATGAAGCTGCAACTAATGGGAAAATTGCTATTGATGATAATGAACCTAAAAATAATGTTAATTTATGATTTTTTTTCATTGTGTCCTCTCATTGTAAAAAATTAATATTAATTGTAATGTTAATCTGTTAATTAAGTTTAATAATTATAAATAAAATTTAATAATAATTAAGCATATTATTTCAAGTAATTAAATTTATTGTTGTTATTTTTATTCTTTTTTTATAGGCTGTTTAAAAAAATAAATACAAAATTTTTAGTAAAAAAAGTTGCGTAAAATTATTATTTTAAATGTTATAAAATATATGAATATGGCTAAAAATATAAGAAATCAAGTTTTGAGCATAGATGAATGTTTTTATAAAACAAATAATAATGAGAATATTGTTGATATTAAAAAAGTAAAAATTTTAAAAAATGAAAGTGTAATTTTTTTAGTTAATGACAACTCATTAAGTCTTTTCAATAATAATTTTTGAAAAATTTTAAAAAGTAATTCTAATCAATTAATTTCTTGTTTTAATAATGCTCCAAAAACTAATTTTAAAAAATATGTAAAAGGTAAAAAATCCTTAGAAAAAATTAACTTTTTTAATATTAAAAATATAAATCAAAAAGGAAAAAAATCTTGTTTACTAGAATATTTTTCACAAATAAATACTAGCCTAACTGTTGAAAAAAGCAAAATTGACATAATACTAAAAACACTTAGGAGATATGAATTTGCAATAAAAACAAATATGTACAAAATTATTCAAACTAAGATTAACCACTTTTATAATTATTTCCAAAATCTTGACAATTATTTATTTTTAAGCATTCATAAAATACATAATTTTATTAAAGAAAAAAAATACAAATTAGCCTATGAAGAAGTCTTATTATTAAAAAAAGAACAAGAAAAAATTATTACATTAATAATCAAGTTAATTATTAATATAAATATAAAATTTAACAACCATTTCAATTTTTTAAAGGATGTCATAGTTAACAATATTGATTATTCAGGAGATAATAAATTAATTTTATTGGAAAGCCAATACAATTTTGTTAAAAAATTTGCAAATGCAAACATGTTTGATATTAAAAAAGGTTTAATTATTAGAGATAAAACAAATGCTATTAGAATATTAGAGGACATGTTAAAAAAAATAAAAAATGATGCAATAGAAGAACTAAAATATCTAATAAATAAATACAAACATAAAATGCATAATGATAAAGAAAGAGCAAATTTATTTGAAAAATCTTCTCCTCAATATCGTTTTTTAATTAAAAAAACTGAAGTAGAAAAACATATTTATAAATTATTAACTAATAATTTTAAAAAATTACAATTTTTATCTGTTGAAGAAATTCATGATTTAGGAAAAAATTTAAATTATGAACTTAAATATTTTATTAACAATAATTTATCCTCATTCCATTACAATCAAAAATCATTTAATATTCCAGATATAAGATTTGAAATTTCAGAAAACTTTACATTCAATATTGAATCATATATAACATCATCAGAGCAAACAGAAAAAAATATTTTAAAAAACATTAGAAAAAATAAAGAAATAATAGCCAAAACAAAAGAAAAATTTTATAAAGTCAACGATGATTATAAATTTGATGTTTTAATTAAAGATTTAAAAACAGAAATAAACCAACAAAAAAGTCGTATTGAATGAAGAAAAAAACTTGAAAAAAATAAACATGATATTTTTTTAAAAAACAATAAAGAAATGTTTGACTTAATTTTTAAAACAGATGAAATATTTGAAAAAATATCTAAAAAAATTCAAAAAATTGGAACTCCAATGTGATTTTTAAAGAAATGAATTTTTCCATTTTTTAAAGGAAAAAATACTGATTTTATGGATTTTTATAATGAAATCCAAAAATTTAAAAATACTTACAATGGATTCAGTTCACTTTTTGGTAAATTTATTTCTTTATTAAAAACTTTGCTTGAAGAAGAAAATATAAGCAGAAAAAAAATAAAGGAATCTTACTTATTTATGCTTTTTATAGATATTTTTGACAAATCTGGCATACCTGTTTCTAACATTGTTTCAGATATTGAAGATGTTTCATATTTTAATAAAGTTAAAATGGCATTTATTTCTAAATTTGTTAATAAACCAAAATTAGTAATAGTCGAAGATGATATTAACAACAAAGATTTTATTCAAAAAAATAAGCTTATTGAAGACATGAATAGAATTGCAAAGAGTCATGATTCAAGTTTCTTATTTTTAACTAATAATAAAGAGCTGTTGAATCAAAGTTTTGACTTTTGTTTCATGATAGTAAATAACAAAGAAATCGAATATGGATCAATCAAATCTATATTAACTGACCCTATTAATCCAATAGTTAAATTCAACATTTTAGGAAAAAATATTCCAAAAGATGCTATTAATGTATCTGATGATAATTTTATTTTTAGTGATGAAATAAAAATAAATAATGAACACTTTTTAATTTCAACATACAACCAATTTAAATCTTGAACTACTACAAAAAAACAAGATTCCACAAATGATGCAAAAAACTTAGTGGAAAATGCGCGTGATCAAGAAAAAACAATTTCCGTACAATTGGAAAACTTGATAACTCCTTTTTACAATGAAGAATCAATAATAATTGATATAAAAAAATCTGATATAGAAAATAATGAACAAATGATAAAAACAAGCAACCTAATCAAAGAATTTGAAAATATGCATAAAATGGCTAAAAAATAGCATATTTTATGCTTTTTTTATAATCTCCCAAAATAGCTATTTGTGCTATAATTTATAAGATATATTATTAATTTACGAAGTATGATAATTTTTTGTAAATAATTTGTAATTTTATGTGGGGGCCAAATATGAAAAAAATAAGCAAAATTTACTCACCACTAGAGTTCGAAAAGCAAATTTCACAGAAATGAATTAATAAAAAATTCTTTAGTAAGCATGATTTAAATAAAAAACCGTTTTCACTTTTACTTCCTCCACCAAATGTTACAGGAGTATTACATATTGGTCATGCACTTGATGAATTTATTCAAGATACAATAATCAGGTTCAAAAAACTTGAAGGTTATGATACTTTCTATATTGCTGGAATGGACCATGCCGGAATTGCAACTCAAAGCAAAGTTGAAAATCATTTAATGAATACTAAAGGTTTAACAAAATATGACCTTGGTAGAGAAAAATTTCTTCAAATGGTTTGAGATTGAAAAGAAGAATATGCATCTAAGTTTAGAAAACAATGAGCACTTTTAGGTCTTGGACTTGATTATGAACGTGAACGTTTTACCCTTGACAAAGGCTCAAATGAAGCTGTTAATAAAGCTTTTATAACTTTATACAATAAAAAACTTATTTATCGAGATACAAGAGCAATAAATTGAGATCCAGTTTTAAAAACAGCTGTGTCAAATATTGAAGTTATTAATGAGCCCACTGAACAAATAATGTATTACATTAAATATAAACTTAAAGACAGTGACAAATTCTTAACAATTGCAACCGTAAGACTTGAAACACTACTAAGTGATGTTGCAGTTGTTTATAATCCTGAAGATAGCAGATATAAGGATTTGAAAGGCAAAAAAGTAATTCATCCTTTAACTAATAAAGAGTTGCCAATTATAGCTGATTCTTATGTTGATCCAAAATTTGCTTCTGGATTAATGAAGTTGTCAGCACATGCTGAAGTTGATATAAATATTATTAAAAAACATAATTTAGAAATTAATGAAACTATTGACAAAGATGGTTTAATTAATTGTCCAAATAGTTTATTTCATGGCCTAGATAGACTTGAAGCAAGAAGAAAAATTGCACAATATTTAGAGCAAAATAACTATTTAGTAAAGCAAGAAACAACGATTTCAAATGTTGGATATTCTGAACGTTCAAAAGCTCCAATTGAAATTTTAGTTATGCCACAATGATTTGTTAAAATGGATACTTTAGCACAGAAAGTTCTTAATGATTTGAATTCCAAACAAGCTGTTAAATTTTATCCAAGACGCTTTATAAATACTTTAAGAAATTGAATGAAAAATATTCATGATTGAACTATAAGTCGTCAACTTTGATGAGGACATAGAATACCTGCTTGATACAAAGATGATCAAATAAAAGTTCAAGTTAAGTGTCCAGGAGAAGGTTGGAAACAAGATAATGATGTTTTAGACACATGATTTAGTAGTGGGATTGCACCTTTTTCATTCCTGGGATGACCAAAAAGCCAAAAATTAGTTAAAAGATACTTTCCAACAGATTTATTAGTTACAGCTTATGACATAATATTTTTCTGAGTGGCTCGTATGTATTTCTTTGGACTCGAATTCATGAATAATAAACCATTTAAACACGTTTTAATTCATGGACTAGTTAGAGATGAACAAAATAGAAAAATGTCCAAATCTTTAAACAATGGAATTGAGCCAAGCGAAATAATTAATAAATATGGTTCTGATGCTTTAAGATTTTTCTTAGTTACTAATTCATCACCTGGTTTTGACACAAGATTTAGTTATGAAAAAGTAAAATCAGCATGAAATTTATGTAACAAGTTATGGAATATTGCAAGATACATAAATATGTTAGATGATGATAAAACAATAAGAAAAAGTCCTGCAGATTTATGGATTAACAACAAACTTAAAATGCTTCAAAACAAAATTAACAAAGCAATGAGTAAATATGAATTAACAATTATTGGGACAGATATTTCTAATTTTGTATTTAATGATTTTTCATCATGATATATAGAACTACTAAGGATTTTTCCTAGTAAAAAGCATGCGCTTGAAAACCTTAGAAAATTATTGTTAATATTACATCCTTTCACTCCATTTGTAACTGATTATTTATACAAATTAATTTATAAAAAAGAGCTTTTAGATCAACAATTCCCTATAATAAAATCATCAAGAAGTATAAAAATTAAAGATGTTGAAAACATTATTAAAGCTACAAAAATCATCAGGCGCTATCGTGAAGATAATAATTTAAGTAAAAAAGAAATTGTTAATTATTATTCTAATAATGACTCATCTATTTCTATATCAGCAATAAATAAATTAGCAAATGCAGCATTTAAACAAAATTCAGATATTTTATTTTCTGATGGAAACTTTAAAATCTGAATTGAACAAAGCGATATTGCTAAAGAAAAAAAATCATCTGATTTAGCTTTAAAAATTCAAAATGTAAAATTTGAAATTAAAAGAGCTCAAGATATGCTTAATAACGAAAACTTCATTAAAAAAGCTCCAAAAGCAAAAATTGAACTGGAAAAAAATAAACTTGAAAGCTTTTTAAAACAATTAAAAGAATATGAAAAGGAGGTTTAAATGATAATTTTAGACGGCGTTAAAATAGCAAAAGAAAGAACAGTTGAACTTATAGCAGAATTCGATGAGATTTCTAAAATTATTGGTAGAAAACCTATTTTATCAATTATTCAAGTTGGAGATGATCCTGCATCATCGCTTTATATAAGAAATAAAATAAAAAAAGCTGAGCAATTGGGTGTTGAAGTTATTTTGCACAAATATGACAAAAATATTTCTCAAAATATGCTTTTAAAAAAATTAGATGATATTAATGAAAAAGCAGATGGAATAGTTGTTCAATTACCTCTTCCAGATCATATTTCTCCAAAAGTGATAATGAATGGGATAAGACTTGAAAAAGACGTAGATGGACTATGTGAAAAAAGCACTTTTAGTTTCTATAATGATAAATATGAAGATTTATCATTTACTCCAGCAACTGCAGCAGCTATTATGGATATCATAAACTACTATAAATTAGACCTAAACGGAAAGAAAGTTGCTGTTATTGGAAGAAGTTATTTAGTAGGGAAACCTGCCGCTTTCCTAATTAAAAAACTGGGGGCAAATGTATCAACATACAATAGAAACACAGGAATTAAAGGAATCGAATCTGCTGATTTAGTTGTTTCTGCTGCAGGTCATCCTAATTTAGTAAAAAATTCAAACGTTAAAGAGGGCGCTTGATTAATAGATGCTGGAATATCACTAGTAGAAAAAGACGGTGGAAAAGTTTTTGTTGGTGATGCAAACTTTAATGGTGATTATTCTAAATTATCTGGTTACACACCGGTTCCTGGTGGTGTAGGATCATTAACTGTTATTTGGCTTTTTAAAAATTTAGCCAAAGCTATAAAACATGAATATCAAATTTAAATGTTAAAAATTCTAAAAAAAAAAAAGTGATTTTTTCAGAGTTTCTCTCATATAAAATTTTAGGTTATTAAAAAGTTTATAATTTTATGTTATAGACTTTTTTTATTATAGGAGGTGTATAACAATGAAAAAAACTAATAAAATTTTAAATTCATACTTTATTGTTCCGCTTGCAACATTTCCAATAATTTTAACCGCTTGTGGTAACAACAACAAAAATCAAAATGAAAACAATATTACAAAAGCTCAAAATTCAATAAATGAATTAGAAAAAATTGTAAATGAAAACAGAAACTCAATATTTTTGTCAGATATTGACATACAAAAATATGATGAATGGATCAAAAATAATAAGAAAAATTTAAACGAATCGAATGCAAAATTAATAGAAGAAACTTCAATCAAATTTATAAATGAAACTAAATCTAAAAAAGAATCCACATTTAAAAAACCAAGTGATGAAATTTTACAATTAGCTAAAAATAAATTGAAGTTTAGCTATCCAAATATATCTGAAACTAAATTAAAAGATGCTGATGAACAAAAAATAGAATACATTTTGCCTAATGATTTTGAATTTTCTACTATTAAATTTTCTAAGAATGAAGAAACACAAGACATAACAATTATTTATAAACTCAAAATGAAAAACTCTGAAATTGAACATAGTAAAAACCAATTTTTTGAATTAAAAGGTTGAGCAAAATCAGATGAACAAATTGAAAAAGAAAAAGAGTTACAAAATCAATTAGAAAAAAATCTAGATTTATTAAAAGTTAGATTTTTAAACGAAAAAGCCTATAAAAATGTACTTGAAACAAATTCAATTAATAACTATGAAAACAAACCTAATTTTGTTGTATTTGGATATGAAGAAGATGTTTATATCTATAAATTAAATGATTTAGTCAAAAAAGGCGAAAATGACTATACAATAAAAGTTAAATTATCATTAAAATCAAACGACAAAATTTTTAAAGAAAAAATAGTTGAAATAGATAAAGAAAAATATGGCAAAAAAGATCAAATAAATCCACATGCATTATCAAAAGAAGAACAAATTAAATTCCTAGAATCTGAAATTGATAAATTAGAAATTTATCCAATGTATTCAAGAGATAAAACATTTTTAGAAAGAAAACAATATGATAAATTAACTGATAAATCATATTGAAAATCTTCAATTAATCATCAACTTAATTATGAATTTTCAGAAATAAAAGATGAAAATGATTCTAAAAAAATAACTGTTAAAGTTTCATTTGCAGATTTTGAAAATAGCCCATCATTTGCAAAAGAAATTAATATAAACTTGAACAAATTAGGTATTGAAGAACTAAATAAAATTAAAAAAGAAAAAGGACAAGCTCCTGTTGAAGATCAATATGCTCCAGAAGCAACTATTCAAAATAATTCAGAATTTGAAAAAATCAATCTAGAAGGCTTTAAAGATACTGATGAGGATGAAAAAATAACAAGCAATGCTAGTTATGCTGATTTACATAGAAAGCAACTTAATAGTTTAAAAAAAGCTAAATTTTATATCTTAAATGAAGATGTAAAAAATAAAATTCTTAAAGATCAAAACAGCTTTCTAGTTGGGCAGCATTTTGTTTATGACAATGAAAAATTTAAAACTAAATCTGAAATATTCTTTTATACCAAATCAACTTCATTTTCAAATTTACAAAATGTGTTTATTTTTTCAAAACCACTTATTGAAAATAATAAAATTAAATCAATAAAAGTAACATATGGAAGTCTTACAGAAATTCAAAATAAAGATTATAGTAATTTAAGTTCAACAAGAGTTGAATTGCTTGATGAATTTGGCGAAACAGAACTCAAAAGACTTGAATTAACAAAAGAAATTGAAATTAAAAAAATTCATGAAGACCCTACATATAATGGACAATACACAGAACATGATTTTGATGTAAACAAGTTGGTTTATAAAGAAGATATTCCAGAAGGATTTACAATAGTCAAACCTATCGAAAAACCAAAAGCTTCTGAAAAATCAGGTAAGAAAACACTCACCGTTTCAACTTATTATCAAAAAAATGGAATTAAATCATACTCATTTAAAACTAAATTTCCATTAAACAATTAATATTAATAGTTTCTGCTAACACAAAAACACACGAATATTATTTTTTTGTGTGTTTTATTTACTTTTTAAAAAATCTAAATGTGTTTAAGTCTTTTGAAAATAAGTTCTTTTTTATATAATTAAAAAATACATTTAAGAATTTAATTTAAATTAAATTATTAATTAAAGGAGAAGATATGAGTTTTCAAAGTAAATTAGAAAAATTGGTAAATGAATTACCTAAAACAAGAATTTTGCTAATTGATGGTGATGACAAAAGGGCTATTGAAGCTGCAAAAGATTTAAAAAAATATACAAATTTAGAAGTAACACTCCTAGTTGAAAACAATGATACTAAAGTTGACGGAATAAACGTATTAAACATGTTCGCAGATGAGACAAAAATTGAAGAATATGCCAATAAATATGTTGAATTAAGAAAAGGAAAAGACGATATTGAAACAGCTAGAAAATTGTTAAAAACAAGACCTTTTTATGCTATGTTAATGCTTCAAAGTAATGAAATTGATGGTGTTGTTGGTGGATTAAATTATTCAACAGCTGACATTTTAAGAGCTGCTTTTAAAGCTGTTGGACCTAGAAAAGGCGTTAAAACAATTTCATCAGTTATGATTATGCATAAAGAAGATAATCTATACTTTTTCACAGATATTTCTGTTAATCCAGAACCAGATACAAATGCATTAGTTGATATTTCTAAAAATGCTGTAAGTTTTGCAAAAACATTCAAAATTGATGAAAAAGTTGCATTTTTAAGCTTTTCAACAAGTGGTTCTGCAAAAACAGATAAAACAACTATGGTTGCAGAAGCAACAAAAATATATAACGAAACCACCAAGGGAACTCCAGCTATTGGTGAAGTACAATTTGACACAGCTATTGATGATTCAGTTAGAGCAAGCAAATACAAGGGCGAAGCATACAAAGGTGAAAGCAACATATTTGTATTTCCAAACTTAGAATCAGGTAACATAGGTTACAAAATTGCCCAAAGATTAGGTGGATATGGAGCAATAGGTCCAATTATTACAGGTGTAAACAAACCAGTAAATGACCTATCAAGAGGTAGTTTTAAAGAAGATGTAGTTAATACAGTTTTAATAACTGCAATTCAAGCAAATGATAAGGAGTAATATGAATAGTAAAATTTTAGTTATTAATGCAGGTAGTAGTTCAATCAAACTTCAACTACTTGACAAAAAAGAATTAAATGTTATAGCAAGTGGTCTTGCTGAAAGAATAACAGTTCCTGGTGACGGAAACATTACAATCAAGTACAATGGGCAAAAAATTGAAAAAGTTGTGCCAATGAAAGATCACAAAATTGCTGTTGAACATATTTTAAATATGTTAACTGAAAACAAAATTATTAATGATCCTAAGGAAATTGAACTTATTGGTTTTAGAGTTGTTCATGGTGGCTCATACATTACCGAATCAGTTAAGTTAGGACAAAAAGAAATTGATATTATTGAGAAATGTAAAATGTATGCTCCATTACACAATCCAGGAGCGCTTCAAGCAATTAAAGCATTTTTAAATGTTATGCCTCATGCTAAAATGTCAGCTGATTTTGATACAGCTTTTCACACAAGCATTCCTGCAGTGAACTCAACTTACCCAATTCCTTATGAAATAAGTGAAAAATATGAAATTAAAAGATATGGTGCTCATGGAATTAGCCATGAGTTCATAACATTAAAAGCACAAGAACTATTAGGCAAAGATAGTGTTAACATTCTAAGTTTACACATTGGTAATGGTGCTTCAATTTGTGCTATTAAAGACAATAAATCAATAGATACATCTATGGGTCTAACACCTTTAGCTGGTATTATGATGGGCTCAAGATCAGGTGACATAGATCCTTCTATTCACGAATTTGTAATGCAAAAAGAAAATTTATCAATAATTCAATTTACAGATATGCTTAATAAAAAATCTGGTATGTTAGGTGTTTCTGGAATTTCAAGCGATTTAAGAGATATTTTAGCAGCTATTGAAAAAGGCGATGAAAGAGCTAAATTTGCTTTTGATTTATACTGCCAAAGAATTATTGATACAACAGCATCTTATGCAAACAAAGTAGGAAAAATTGATGCTATTATCTTCACAGCTGGAGTTGGCGAAAATACACCTCAATTACGTTCACAAGTTATTAAAAACTTAAATTTTGCAAACATAGAAATTGATGAAGAACTAAATAATAAACCATACGATAGTTATGTTGAGCTTTCAACTAAAAATTCCGATGTTAAAGTTTTTGCAGTTAGAACAAATGAAGAATTGTTAATTGCTAAACATGCATTAAAACTATACGAAAATGAATAATAACACTAAAGCTGCTATTTATCCCGGTTCATTTGACCCTCTTCACGAAGGTCATATAGCCATTATCGAGAAAGCTCTAAAATTATTCGACAAGATTTATATAGTTGTTTCAATAAATCCTGATAAAAATAATCTTAAAAACATAGAAGCTAGATATTTAGAAGCAAAAAATAAACTAAGCAATCTTTCTTCTGTTGAAGTTATTTTAAATAAAGATGATTTTATAGCTAATATAGCTCGTAAATTGAATGTTAATTTTATTCTTAGATCAGCAAGAAATAATGATGATTATAATTATGAATTAATTCTTGCGGCTGCACACCATAGTCTTAACAATGATTTAGAAACAATTCTAATCATTCCAGATTATGAAATGATTGAATATTCATCAACGCTTGTAAGACATAAGGAAAAATTAGGTAAAAAATAATGTGAAAATTTATAAAATCGGCTTTTGAAAGCGATACCTGATTAGATTGCAAAAACAAAAAACAAATTTGTTTTTGAGGTAGATCAAATGTTGGTAAAAGTTCATTATTAAATTCACTTGTTAAACAAAAAATTTCTTTTGTTTCAAAACAACCCGGAAGAACACAATTAATAAATTATTTCAGCAATGACTTTTTCTATATAGTTGATTTACCTGGATATGGATATGCTCAAATGTCAAAAGAAAATATAAAAAAAATGAATGATGCTATTGCTGATTTCTTGTCTAATGATATACATGAAAAAATTGTTTTCCTACTAATAGATTCTAGAACAGGAATAACTAAAATTGATGCAGAAAAAATTAATTTTTTAAGAAGTATAAATTTACCAATTCATCTTATTTATACAAAAATTGATAAAATCAATCAAAAAGGTAAATCACAATTAATAAAACATTACAATGAGTTAACAAATTCTAAAATTCTTCCTAATAATTCGCAAATATTTCTAGCTTCAAGCCTAAAAAACATTGGGATTGATGATATTATAGAATTCATTAATAGTCAAGAATATTAAACTCTTAAAAATCATTAATAAAGGTCTTATATAAAAAGGATACATATGAAAAAAAGTAATAAAGGCTTAATTATTTCATCAGTTTTTTTAGCTTCATCAGTTGTGGCGACAGTAGCTTCAGCTGCAGTTTTTATTAGTGTTAAGAAAAAGTTAAATAATCCTATTGATTTAGCAATTGAAAATATCAAAAATTTTCAACTTAAAATTAAGCCTAATGATATAGAAAATAAAGATGGATTTACAAGGGAAATCTATAATCCAGAATTGCCAAATGCATACAAAACAAGTGAACATTATGCAAGTGAATACACATATATTTCATTTTATGGATTCAAAAGTGGTGACACAGAACCTACACTAAAAAAAGACATAAATTATTGACCAAGCATTGAAGAAAATGACAAAAACAAAAATAAAACTCCATTTATATTGTTTGACAAGAATTTTTTAACAGAAAACAAAAATAAATATAACATTTACTATCATTCTTATGCTAATGATTTTACTGGAACACTTTATCTTAGAGTATATTTGGAAGAGAAAAATGACACTAATAAAGATGCTAAAAAATATAAGCCAAATTTAAAATTTGTTGACTATAAAATAGATGGTTTCAAAAAAATAGAATTGAACCAAGATGGCAAAATAGATAATAAAATTGAAGAAGAATTAATAAAAATTTATGCACGTGAAAAACATAATTTTAGAACAAATTATACAGTTAGAAATAAGTTTATTAAAAACGAAATAAATTCACTTGATGCAATAATGGATTTAAAAAATAATGACATATCAAAAATCCCAACTTCCGGAAATAAAAATAGTGAAAAAATTAAGGAATCTCACTCAAAATTTAATTCATATTTCTTTAAATCTAATATAAGCCATAAAGATGGACAATTAAAATTTGAAATTGATATTGATAGACCTATTTGGATTGAAAAGAAAGATAATCCAGAAGAATATACTATCAACTATTATTTAAAAGTGTACATTCCTAATGCTCAATATTCTGATGACCAAAATGATGAAGGAAAAAATTTAAATAGTATCCGTGAGTTAAAAATAGATAGGCTAATCAAAACATCATACAATTCAAGACTATCTAAAATGGCTCTATTGTCAAAAAACATAGAAATTGATACTTTTAATAATGATGGTTCTATCAAAAAAGAAGAACTTTTACCATCTAAATTAGAATACATAAGTAATGGCTATAATGCTTCAAAAAAATATAAAAATGTTTCAAATGGTTATGTCGATAGTTTAAATCTTGACATTAAAAAAATAGGCGAAAATACTTCTGAAGAGGAAAAAAATATCCTTCTAGAAACTGAAAAAGCTTTCATAAATCAAAATGAAGGTTATAAATTAGCATATGCAACAGTTAATGATTTTTCTATATTAAAAGAAATTAAATTTAAATCATCAGATGGCACAATTATTGATTTTGAATCATATTTTAAAGACAAATCAAATAAAGAATTAATTAGTAAATATAGTAGAACTCCTTTTGTAAAAATTGATGATAAAAATGGTAAAGCATATATTGCCTATAAAATATACCATAAAGATAATCCGGGCAATGAAAGCAGTTTTGTATGAATTTATGAACTTAGTGGGCTTAAAAAACAGCAATAAGCATTAAAGAAGAAGCGAAAGCTTCTTTTTTTGTTTAAATATTCATATGAATAAAAATAACTTAATTTATGAAAAAATTTGTTTCCTAAAAATACTGTAAATAAGGTCTATATAGAAAATGAATATATAAAAAAATATAAATTATTTCCATTTTTATAGCTTTTCTATAGAATAAATGAAATTATTGATTTTTTAATGTTGTATTATATTATTATAAAAATAAAATTCAACTAGACAAAATAGATTAATTTCCTTGAGTTAATCATAAAAGGAGAAAAAATGAATTTAACAAACAAAAGAAGCAAATTAGTTGTAACTATAGGGCCATCTACTGACAACTATAACACTCTTCGTTCATTAATTGAAGCTGGTGCTACATGTGTTAGAACAAACTTTAGTCATGGAACTCATGAGGAACATTTAAAAAAATTCAATATTGCTAAACAGATATCAAAAGATATGCATCTTCCAATTTCACTAATGCTTGATACAAAAGGGCCTGAAATTAGAGTAGGAAAAATGAAAGATGGCATTCAAACCATTCCATCCAATCATATTTTCAAAATTCATACTACAGAAGAAATGTACAAAAATTTTGAAGGAACATGCGATGAAGTGACTGTTTCATATGACATGTCAAAAGATCTTAGAGTAGACAATATAATTCTTTTTGACGATGGTAAATTAACTGCTTTAGTTACTGAAGTAGGTGAAGGATATATACTAGCTAAAACACTTAATACCCATAAACTTAAAACAAATAAGAGAATTAATTTGCCTGGTGTGGATTTTTCACTACCATTTTTATCTCAAAAGGATGTTGATGATATTAAATTCGGCATTGAGCAAGGTATTAATTACATTGCAGCATCATTTGTTAATTCAGCACAAAATGTGAATGAATTAAGAAGATTATTAAAAGAAAATAATGCATCACACATTCAAATTATTTCAAAAATTGAAAGTGATTTAGGTGTTAAAAATATTAATGAAATTATTGATGCTTCAGATGGAATAATGGTTGCTCGTGGAGACTTAGGACTTGAAATTCCATACTATGATGTCCCATATTTTGAAAAAATGATGATTCGTAAATGTCGTGAGGCTGGAAAACCTGTTATTGTTGCAACGCAAATGCTTGATTCTATGGAATCAAATCCTCATCCAACTAGAGCTGAAGTTACTGATGTTTATTATGCTACTGAATTAGGCGCTGATGCAACAATGCTATCAGGAGAAACAGCATCTGGTTCATATCCATTAGAAGCTGTTTTAACAATGTCAAACATTACCAGGAGAGCTGAATTAGAATTCTATGATAAAAATTATTATGATTCTCATCTTGAAGAAGTTCGTAGACGTTCAAATTTAGCTAAAAACAAACGTGCTAGAATAGCTTATGATGTTGCTAATAGAACAAGATATGGAGAGTATAAATTTGCAGTTGTTTTATCAAGAACTGGTAAATTACTTAAGGAAGTTGCTAAATTTAGGCCAAATACAATAATTATTGGTATTGTGGAAGATGAAAGAGTAATTCCTGAATTTGGTGTAACTTCAAGTGTATGAGTTTCACTAGATTCTAAAAAATACTTTAGCTTAATAAAAGAAGATAAATCAAAAGCAATAGAAATTCTTGAGCCATATGGTGTTGAAAAAGGCGACATGATACTTGTAGTTGAAAATGAAAGTTTAGTTGAAAAGAAAGTTAAATAATTAATTAAAAACAAATGTAGTTTTTTTAAAAAATATTTGTTAGTAAATAATTCTAGTGTATAATAGTAGCGATGCATTCATATATTGAATGATTACTGTATCCACAGGAACAGTTGCTTAAGAGTATATCGCTCCTTTCGCATAATAATTTAAAGATAAACTGTGCGCAGTATCTTTTCTATTTTGAATTGTCTTATGAAATTAAGAAAGAGATGTAAATCTCTTTTTTATTTAAATAATTAATTGAAAAAGACAATTTTTATAATAAAATTATGATTATTATTTATATATAAATGCTACTTAGATTTTAAATAGATAAAAAAGGAGTAAAAATGAGCAAAAAATCAATCGAATTTAAGAAGGATCAAAACTCAGTAGTTGTTGAATATGAATTTAAAGGCGAAAGATGAAATAAAATTTACAACAAAACTAAAGCTCGTAAAATAAAAAACTTTAAAATAGATGGTTTCCGTCCTGGTAAGGCGCCAAAACACTTAGTGGACAAACATATTACGCCAGTTTCTGTTGCTTATGATTCAATCAATGATGCATACGTAGAATTTGCAAATGATATTTTTGAAGTTGTTAAAAAAGAATATAATAACGCAATTCAAAATGCAACTTTATTAGATGTTCCAGTTTTAGGTGAAGAGTCATCAGTTGTTAAACTTGAATTTCCACTTATGCCAGATTTGTCAAAAATCACTATTGATAATTCTTTAAAAATTAAAGGTCAAAAATTAGAAGTTAGTGCAAAAGATGTTGACAATTATGTTAAAGACATGGTTCAAAGCAATGCATTGTTATTACCTCTTAAAAAAGGACAAAAAACTAAACTTGGAGATACTGTAACAATTAAATACAAAGGTTTTGTTAATAACGAACCATTTGATGGTGGAGAAGCAGATAATTACGATTTAAAACTTGGTTCAAAAACATTTATTGATACATTTGAAGATCAACTTGTTGACAAAACAATTGGTTGAAAAGGTGATGTTAAGGTTAAATTCCCTGAAGAATATGCAGTTCCTACTCTTAAAGGACAAAATGCCATTTTCGAATGTGAAATATTAGATGCCAAAAGACCTGAGGACATTAAAATTACAGACGAAACTATTGCTGAACTAAATATTCCTGGCATTAGCACTGTTAAAGAAATAAAAGAAGATTCAAAAGATAAACTTACAATTGGTAAATACTTTGACAACCTTCGTTTATTAATGAATGATGTAGTAAGAACATTAGTTAAAAAGCATGAAATTGTAATTGCTGACTCACTTGTTGCTAAAGGTGCTGAAAATAGAATAGCACAAATTAAAGCTGAATTAAAGAAACAAGATATTAAATTAAATGACTACTTAGAATTAATTAAAACAAGCGAAAAAGATTTCTTTGCTCTTGTTCTTAAGGAAGAAAAAGAAAATGCAATTCATTCATTAGTGCATGAAAAAGTTTTAGAATTAAATGCTTACAATAATGAATTAACAGATGATGATTGAAACTTATGAGCTGTTTCTATTTCAACAAGTCAGCAACAAAGTTTTCCACTTGCTTTTGTTGTTCAATATGTAAATACTTTTAGAGAAAAAGCTAAAGAAGCAAAAGAAGATGAAAAAGCAAATGTTGAAAAATCACCAAGAGAACTTGCTGCATTAAGAAATCTTTATAAATTAATTGATAAAGAAGCTGCTGAAGCAAATGACAAAATAGTCTTAAAACTAGCTAAAAAATTAATTTCATCAGCACAAGCTGAACTTGACAAAATAAAAAAAGAAGCTGAAGAATCAAAAAATAAAAAAGAAAACGAAGAAGTTGTTGAAACTAAATAATCTTAAAAACTATATCGAATAATTTTAAATACTGTTTTTTAAAGCAGTATTTTTATATAACTTTATAAAAAAGCTGGAAAAGTAAAATGAGATAAATTAAAATAGCGCCGGTGAGCGCTATTTTCATATGCTTTATAAACTACTCAAAAACTTCTTCATTTTCATCATTTTTGCTTTGGTTGTCATTAGAATTTGACGATCCTGCAGCACTTTTTGCTTCAGCAAATATTTTTGCAATTTCTTCAACTTTTGCTTTTAACTCATCAATTTTTTCTTCTTTTATAAGTTTTTTAGCATCTTCAATAAGATTTTGAACATTATCTTTTAGACTTTGCTCAATAACAATGTTTTCATCTTTTAATTCTTTTTCAATCTTATTTATTAAATTTTCAGATTGAATAATTGTTGTAATATTTTCAGCTCTTTTTGTATCAGCTTCTCTATTTGCTTCAGCATCTTTTATCATTTTTTCAACTTCTTCATCACTTAATTTTGAAGAATTTTTGATTGTAATTGATTGTTCTTTATTGGTGTTTTTATCTTTAGCTAAAACAGTAGTAATTCCGTTTGCATCTATTTTAAAACTTACTTCTATTTGAGGAACTCCTCTTGGAGCAGGTTGAATACCTGAAAGATTGAACTGACCTAATAAGATATTATCGCTTGCAAGAGATCTTTCGCCTTGAACAATTCTAATTGTAACTTCAGTTTGATTATCTTCGAAAGTTGTAAATACTTCACTCTTAGTAATAGGTATACGTGTGTTTCTTGGAATTAAAGGAGTACTAATTCCGCCAGCTGTTTCAATTCCTAATGTTAAAGGTGTAACATCAACAAGTAATACACCATCAATATCGCCAGCTAATACAGCACCCTGAATAGCAGCTCCCATAGCAACAACTTCATCAGGATTCACACTACGGTTAGGCTTTTTGTTTAAAACATTTTCAACTAATTGTTGAACAGCGGGTATACGAGTTGACCCACCAACTAAAAGAACTTCATTAATATCCGAAACACTTAATTTAGCATCTGATAAGGCTCTTTCAATTGGTTTTCTGCAACGCTCAACCAAATGAGCAGTCATTTCTTCAAATTGACTTCTTCTTAAAGTTGCTTCGACACTAATTGGATCAGAACCTTGTGGCATAACAAGAAATGGAAGCATAATTTGTGCTTGTTGTGAGCTTGATAAATCAATTTTTGCTTTTTCAGCAGCAGCTTTTAAACGAGCCATAGCCATTTTATTTGTAGTAATATCAAGATTGTGTTCTTTTTTAATTTCTTCTACTAATCATTTAACAACTTCATGATCTCAATCATCACCACCAAGTTTATTGTCACCTGCAGTTGATAACACCTCAAAAGTTCCATCAGCTAATTCTAAAATAGAAACGTCAAATGTACCACCACCTAAATCAAACACAAGAACTTTTTGTTCTTTATTTGTTTTATCAAGACCATATGCTAAAGCAGCAGCTGTTGGTTCATTAATAATACGTAAAACATCTAAGCCAGCAATTTTACCTGCTATTTTTGTAGCTTCACGTTGTGAATTGTCAAAATATGCAGGAACAGTTATAACAGCTTTTTCAATCTTGTGTCCAACTTTTTCTTCTGCATACTTCTTAAGATGATCAAGAATGATAGCAGATATTTCTTCTGGTTTATAATCTTTATTATTAACATGCACTGTTTTTGATGAACCCATTAATCTCTTAATAGAGGCAACTGTATCTGGATTAGTTTCAATTTGATTTTTTGCATTATCACCAACAATGATTTCACCATCTTTAAAACTAACTACTGAAGGGGTAGTTCTTTTACCATTAAGGTTTTCAATAACAACTGGATTTCCATTATCAACAATAGAAACAACTGAATTTGTTGTTCCAAGGTCAATACCAAGAATAATTTCTTTTGCCATATTAAATTCCTTTCAAATAATTTTCTTTTTTTATTATTACAAATTAATTCTAACACATTTTTTAGCACTCTAACTATAAATTTGCTAAATTTGCTAAATTTATTTTTTAAATAAAAAAATGCGCCAAAAAAGGTACATTTTTAATTTTTTAACATTGTATCTTTTATTAAATTATCATCTTTTAGATTCATTTGATAATAACATAACTTCTAAATTCTCTTTGTTATTTTTTAAAATATCTAATGTCATATGAGTATGATTAATTGGATCAATTTTTTTTAATTTATTATTTAATTCAATTCTAAAAGGTTTACCATAATCAAATAAATCTGAAATATCTTTATTTTTTTTATTATCCAATCTAAAAACTACTTGATTAGCAGTTCCAGTATGTCTAAAATCATTAATAGATATATCTAATTCAGGATGATTCATAACTGAGGGATGGCCGTCAATTTTAATAAGGCCACGACCTCATAAATAATCGTTTGTAAAATCTTTGAGAGATGGAGATTTACCATTTGCATATTCTTTATTGACAAAAGTTTTATATGACTCTCTATAACGATCTTTATTTATTCCTTCAGAAGTTAAAAATTTTTCTATTATTTTAGCTTCCTGAATTAATTCAGAATCAGAAGGATAATAAATTGTAAATTCGTCTTTTTTATAGGGTTGTTTAGCTAAAGCATTATTTAATTCAGAATGTGTTAAAACACCCATATTTCTGAAACTTAATTCATTACCAATTCGTGTAAAATTATCTTCACCACAACTAACTGTCGCTACAATAGGCAATGAAATTGCTAGGCATGAAGATAAAACAAAAAACGTTCTTTTGGTTCTTTTCATAATATTTATTATTTTAAACGTTAATTATCAATCTTTTTTCCTTTATAAGGAATCACATGGACATGAGTATGAAAGATTGTTTGATCCGCACTAGCACCTGAATTAATTAATATTTTAAAACCAGGTATTCCTTTTTCAAAAACTTCTCTTTTAGCAAGCATTCTTGCTGTATTGATTAAATGCGCAGCAGTTGCATCATCGGCCTCAGTAATATTTCTGCTTCTCACTTTTGGAACAACTAAAAAATGTCCAGGTTGAAGAGGAAACTTATCATAAAAAGCTACACAAATATCATCTTCATATAAAAACTTTGCCTCTACTTCACGATTAATTATTTTTAAAAATAAATCATCCATATTAACTCTCTATTCAAATTATATCTTTTGTTAAATTATATAATGGCTCAATGTCTTTATTAACTTTGAGTTTGTGACCTAGGTGTGCAAATGTTTTAATAGCTTCATCAAGCAATTTATTTGAGTCCTTAGCATAAAACATGTAAGCTAATTTATCCTCATTACCTTTATAAATTGTATTTTCAAAAGATAAAACTCTTGCTTTTTTGCCTTTTTCACTTAGTAGTTTTTCATAATCTTCTGAAGTTAGAACTTTGTTGCCAAAATCCTTTTTAGTTAATAATTTAGTTTCTTTACCAATAGGAACTATTTGATTAACATATGAAACATGCTTGTCTTGTTCTGATACATAAACAAATGATTTAATATCTCCCTTTTTGAGGCTGTCAAAATTAAATAACATTTGGTTTTGGCTACTATACACACCGTAAGATTGGCCAAATGATTCCCTTGCTTTGTTTACATCAATATCTCAGTTCAAGCCATAGCTTTCATTTTGACTGGTTTTTTTAAAACCGGTATAACCGCTAAGTTGCTTTTCAACTTCACTTTGGTTGGATACAATTTCTCAATCCTTAATTTTCTTATTAGCTTGAACATCATCATCTTTAAAGAAGTTGTTAAAGTCTTCAGGAGTTGAAATTTTGCTTGCATGTTTAGGATTTGTAAATTTATCATATTGATCTTTAGAACCGCTTGAGCGATCAAGTGATTTATTTCACAATTGAATATACTTGTTTTCAATAGCATACTTAATAAGGAAATAATTTTTTAAATCATAATGAGAATCTTTTGTAGCTTTATCATCATTTAAATAGTATTCAAAATTAACTTCTTTAACTTGTTCTTTTTTATTCTTTAATTTTTCTTTTTCAATACTATTTTTAATTTTCATAAAGTCATTGATATTAGAAAGAGTAAAGTAAGCCTTTACTAGTAACATATCATTAATTTTAGAACTTATTTCAGTGTCTTCTGCTAATCATATTTTCACAAAAATATCTTGATTTTTTTCGCCTGGAAATACTTCAGTACTTTCATCTCAAGAGAATTTTTCATTTTTGAATGCATTATCTCTATTTCATTGAGCTATTTTTTCTGTGAAATATAATTCCTTATTGTTAGATTCACTTTGAGCATAAATTTTGTAAGCTTCATATGAATCTTTAAAAAGTTTAGATTCCTTTTTCTTAAACTCTTCTTTAAAAATATTTTTTAACTCTTCAGGATTAACTGAATCTTTTTCTACATTAATGCCATAAAGTTTGCTAAGAGTATGAATTTTTCACACCTTTTTTAATTTTTCAATATTTTTTTTGTCGCCTAATTGTTTATTTTGTTCCAACTTTTCAGTTGTGTTGATTTTATTGGCATTACAGCTTAAACTCAAAACAGGCAAAGAGCCAACAAAAGTCAGAGGAAGAATATTTAACAATAACTTATTTCTTTTCATTATTTATTCGCTCCTTTTTTCTTTTAAAAGAAACAATGATTTCATGTAATCAAGTGCAATAGAACTTGCAGTTTTTTCTTGGTTATGTGTAAAGTATGTTTTTCCATCTTTTGAAGTGAAAAATTCATCATATTTATTATTTGCTCTATCATTCATTCATTTTGATGAAGATCTCACAAGTTCGATGAAATTACTAATTTTGTCATACTCAATACCAGATGTAGCTACTGTAATTAAATCTTTAATTGTCTCTTCATTATATTTTTCACCAGATAATTGCCCTTTTTCATTCTTAGCATATTCAATTGTTTGATTAAATAAATGTTTTTTAAATTCTTCATTTTTAAGCATTTCTAAAATATATTCATTTCTTGAAAGCTCTTTGTTAATTTTTGACAATGCATCATATTTAACTGCAAGGTGTTTTTCATATTTTTTGCTTAGTTTAAAATCACTTTCAATCATTTTCATAATATCTTCATACTTAATATTCTTTTTAAAGTTAAGTAATTTTAATCCTGAAGGAGTTAATATAGCAAACACATGGTCTAAATCTTTTATTTTATAAACTGTTTGAATTTTTTTATTATCGCCCTCAAATAATTTTGCAAGCGGTTCTAATATTAATTCTTTTGTTTTTTCTTTAGTTAAACCAGTTTTTAAGTTTTCATCAACTTTTTCAAAGAAATCTTTTATCTTAGTATTGTATTCAGCAATATTTTCTTTAGTAACAAGTTTTGATAAATTGTACTTATCTTCAGTTAAGCCAGCAGCTTTAGCTATATTTACACGAATTTTTTCAAGTTCGCCAAATAAATCTATTGTTTTAATCTTATCATTTTGATTACCAACTAATAAGTTTGTTGAATCAGCTAAAAATTTATGAAATGAATTATATGACAACAATTCAGAAATGGATGTAAGACCTGAAGTACCTCAATTATTCTTAATATTTTGGGCACTAGTAGAAAAATCATTAAGTATTGTTGAATAATTAACAACATTATCAGGGAGAACGCTAGCATCGCCAATTTTTTCTGATTTTTTAGCAAATAATTCATTCATGTAGTGATCAAAAGGTTTAAAACTTGTTTTAACTACATCATAGGCAAATTTATTGTCTGTTTGGCCATATTGATCTTTATAAATTGCAAATAAATATTTCAAGAAAATTTTCTTATCAATAGATCAACTTTCACTTTCTTTATCGCTTCTTTTTTCTGGTGTATTAATGGGAAGAGAAAATTCACTAATTAAATATGGTTTTTCTTTTTCTAAATATTTTTCAATAAAGCGTTTTCCATTTTTTCATTCGTCTTTAAAAACATAACTATCAGTTGAAAAAGCCAATTTTGAAGCATCTTCTAATTCAATGTATTTTTTATCGGTATCACTGTTGCTTCATCATTCAAATACTTTTTTGCCTTCATTATTTCCTGATTGATATACTCTTTCAATTTCGTCTTTTTTATCTGTAGATGGAGAAAACCTAAAACGACGCAATGCATCACGGCGAATATGTGCAAAAATTCTTTTTTCAACAGCTTCTTCAATAGTTTTAGCACCATTAAATTTTTCAACTAAATATTTATTAAATTCAGCTTCTCATCCACCGGCACCAAATTGAACTTTCAAATTATTTTCTTGATCTCTTATTTCATTTGTGAATTTATTTTTAAGCTCTTCTCTAGTTGGTAGACGGAATTTGTTAACTTCAGGTTCAGTTCCTTTTTTACTTTCATTTCATTTATTTTGATAATCTTCAGAAGCTTTTTGTTCAATGTCATAAAGATAGTAAATTATCATCTTGTCAACTGCTTTTAGTTTTTCTTCCGCGCTAATTTCTTTTGTTTTTTCAGACAATGAATCAATATCAATATTTAGCTTGCCTGAAGATAAAGCTAAAGTATTTCCTTTTAAAGGTTCAATATATTTTTTCTGATTTGACTTAATTGAAAAAGGAATTATGATACCAGCACTAATGGTTGCAATCAAAAGAATGGAAGCAACTGTTATTTTTCAAGACTTGCTTTTTCCTTTTTTAGAATTTTTATCTTTGTTTTCTTGTTCAGCATTTTTTGCAATCAACCGCTCAAAAAATGGTGTTTTCTTTTTGCCCATAATATCTCCTTTAACTAAAAATTAGTTTAATTGACTTAAATTATAAAATTAACTTTAATATTATATATAAAAAATATTTTATAATAATTCAAATGATAAACAAAACTAGTAGTATAGAAACTCTTAAAAAGATGATTAAAATTTTGCTATCTGAAAATATTAATTATTCAATTGGCTATAAAAACTACGAAGAATATTTAAATAATCCCAATTTATTTTTAAAAAATGACATAACTTTATGTCTTTGGCATGAAGATTTTTATTTTTTACTAAAAAAGTACCCAAATTTATTTATTTTGCCAGATAAAATATCTCAAAAAACCTTAGCACCATTTTTTATTTTTGATAATTCCTACATATCAATAAATTTAATTGTTGGAACAAATGATAAAAAAATATCACAGTTATACAAAACAAAAAACTACAAAAAATTAGTTTATTGAGGTGGAAGCAAAAATCACTTTTTTCACTATTTAATAGGAATAAAAAGTAAAAGAATATTAATTTACGATATTCTTAACATGCTAAAAGCAAATAGATATGAAAAATTTATTATCCTAGGTAAAAACATTGATGAATTCAAAGTTTTTGATAACCTAAACTATAATAATCGTTTTAAAATTAATGCTTATAATCATGAATTTCTAGCTTTTAACGAATATAAAAAAACAGGTTAAAGCCTGTTTTATAGTTGTTTTTAGAAGTTCTAAATATTTCTTTTTTGATTTTTTGTGGACTCTATTATATATGGATCAACTAAAAGATCATTAATGACGTTATCTTCTTGCATATCCTCGCGAGATGTTAAAAGAAAACTTCTTACAAAAATATAAAATACTAAGCAAAAAATAGAACTAATTATATAAGTGTCTGCGAAATTAAATGTTCCAATATTCCTACCAATTCATTTCTCAATGAAAGGGCTGTAAATAATGTCTTTAACAGTATTATTAAATCTAATTCTATCAATAAAATTGCCTAAATCGCCGGCCAACATTGTTGAGGCAATCAAAATATAAACATAATTATTTGTAAATAAAGGAACAAAAATAATAATAAAAACTAATAAAATGCTTATAAAATGAATAAAGCCAAATCCCCATTCAGTTGTAATTTCATTTCTGATGACAGTAACGCCATGATGTTCAACAGATCTAAAACCTATAAAACCATAATCATAAAGATAACTAGTATCTCCTCTGAAACCAGAAGGAGAACTTGGATCGTCTATTTTTTTAAAAAGAAACTCCTTAGTAAATTGATCTATAAACAATAAAATTACGAAAAAACCTATAAATACGACATATTTAATTAAATAATCAACTCAATTATTTTTTACATCATTAACTTTTTTTCTAAAAAATATTTTTAATCTTTGATAAAAGGTTGGATTGGAGTTAATTTTATTGGTCATTTGATGATTCCTTAATATTAGAGATAATTTTATGACATAATGGGCAAAGGTCGTTCTGAATTTGCGAAGAGACCAAATGATTTCAACATCTTAAACATTTTTGAGATTCAAAAACATCAACTTTGTTTTCATTTCCAAATTCAATTAATCCAACCATTAATAATTGTTTTAAATCTAAACTTTTTATAAATTCACTATTAGAATTGATTGTTATTTTAGCTTCATTAGATCTTTTAATCAAACCTGATTTTGTAGCATTTTCAAGCAAAATGTTTATTTGATCTTTAAGATCAAAAAATTCATCTCACAATTTTAATAACTTTTCATCAACTTCTTTTGCATCTTCAAAATTGTCAAGAAAGACACTTTCTTTTTTATCTTCTTTATTAAAATAACTATATGCATCTTCTGCAGTTGTTGGCATAATAGGAGCTATGGCTTTTATTAAGAAATCAGTAATTTCATAAAAATTAGTAAGCGTCATTAACCTATTATTTGAATTAATTTCTTCAACATATAAAATGTCTTTTGTTATATTTAGATAAAAACTTGACAATTCAATAATGTATTTGATTATTAATTTTATAGCACCAGAAAAATTATATTCATCATAACATTCATATACCTGTTTTTTTACTTTTTCAAGTTCATTATAAATGTATTCATGAATTCCATTTCTTTTTAAACTTGGATTGTATTTAAAACCATTTAGATTACCTAACAAGAATTTAATAGTGTTTCTTATTTTACGATAGTATTCGCTATTTTGCTTAATAATGTCATCACTAATATTAATATCATTTGTATATTCTGAATTAGAAACTCAAAGTCTTAAAATATCAGCTCCATACTTTTTAATAACTTTTAAAGGATCAATGACATTACCCTTTGATTTGGACATTTTTTCACCTTTTGAATCTAATACAAAACCATGACTAAGTAACTGTTTATAAGGTGCAAAAGAAGAATAAGCTACAGAATTGATTAATGAAGAGTTAAATCAACCACGATATTGATCACTACCTTCTAAATATAAATCATATGGAGGTTTGATATTTTCATCAATAATTGCTGAAATTGAAGATGAACCAGAATCAAATCACACATCCATGATGTCCATTTCTCTTGTATAGCCTTTTCCTCTATACTCCTTAGGCAATAAATCATCGGTTTCTTTTTCCCACCAAATATCTGATCCATGTTCTTCAACAAGGTTTATAACATAATCAAAAATTTCAGCATTTATTATAGGTTTATCATCTTCATCATAAAACACAATGATTGGAACACCTCAAGTTCTTTGGCGGCTGATAGTTCAATCTTTACGATCGATAATCATGTTCATCAATCTTTTTTTGGCTCATTCTGGATAAGCTTTAATATTTTCTAATTCATTAATTAATTGAGGTTTAATTTTATCTATTGAAACAAATCATTGTGGGGTGCCTCTAAATAAAATTGGTTTGTGTGTTCTTCAATCATGTGGATATGAGTGTCTAATAATATTTTTTGCTAATAAGGCTGATTTAGAGAGTAATTCATCACAAATAAGCTCATTTGATTTTTCATAAAAATGTCCTTCAAACTTACCTGCTTGTTCATTTAATACACCATCATCTTTAACATGCATTATTTCTTCAAGAGAGTTAGAAACGCCAATTTGAAAGTCATCTTCACCAAATAAAGGAGCTATGTGAACTAAACCTGATCCTGACTCAAGAGTAACATGATGGCCTATAACAACAGGACAAATTAAATTGTTAAGTACACCTCTATACTTTATGTCAATTAACTCATGAGCTTTAAATTCAGATACAATTTTTGCATCATTCATACCACAAACTTCAGTTACTTTTTCAAATAAATCTCTTGCAACAATGTAAAAGTTATTTTGGTATTCAAAACGACAATAGTTAAATTTCTCACCAACTGCTATTCCAGAATTAGCTAATAAAGTTCATGGAGTTGTGGTTCAAATCACTAAATTATCACCATCAAAAATTTTTTGAGATCCATTTGAATCAGTAATTTTAAATGAAACAAAAATTGAAGGGGAATCAATTTCATGATATTCAACTTCAGCCTCTGCAAGAGCTGTCTGGCTTGAAGGAGATCAATAAACTGGTTTTAAGCCTTTGTAAATAAGTCCATCTAAAATCATCTTTTTAAACAATCTTAGCTGATTTGCCTCAAAATGAGGGTCTTTTGTTATATAAATTTTGCTAAAATCAGTCAAAAGCTGCAATTCTTTAAACTGTGAAATTTGATTTTGAACTTGAATATCAGCATAATCAGATGCTTTTTTTCTTAAATCAAGAGGTGAAATATTTTTGAAATTTAATTTAGCTTCTGTTAACATTTTAAGCTCAATAGGGAGACCATGTGTATCCCATCCTGGCACATATGGAGCATAAAATCCTCACATTGATTTGTATCTAACAACAATATCTTTAAGAATTTTATTTAATGCATGCCCTATATGTATATTGCCATTAGCATATGGAGGCCCGTCATGAAGAATAAATGTTTGATTGTTTTTGTTTTTTTCAAGAATTTTTTGATAAATATTCTTGTTAAGTCACATTTCTCTAAATTCAGGTTCTTTATTAACTAAATTAGCTCTCATTTCAAAATCAGTTTTTGGCATATTTAAAGTATCTTTATAATTTTTCTCTTGCATAATTTTCCTTATTAATTTAATATTTTGTATTATATCAAAAACTTAATAACATCACATCCATTATGTTTAGTGAAAGAGAACACAAAAATTTCTTTTTTTATTTCTTTAAAAACAAAAAAACAAAAGAATGCATTTTTTCCTTTGTTATTGTTTTATTGGCTATTAAGTAAATTTATTATTCTTTTTCTTTATTTTTTAAAGAGTTTTTTGTCAATGTTATCATTGCTTTTTCAGGTATTGTTTCACAATATCCAAACATATTCACAATTCCCTTAAAAGAATCTTTTGGAATAGCTAAATCATCTAGTTGTTCAGGTTTAATAGCTAAATTTATTTTTTCAATTTCGCCATTTTCAATTTTGTGAACAAAATCAGGATCTGCCACAAATACAGAACTTAATCCAACTAAGTCGCAATTTTTCAAAGCTTCTAAGCATTTATCTGGTGTATTAATTCCACCTGATGAAATAATTGGCAATCTATTTTTAAAATGATTATAAACAACTTTGTTTATTAACTGACCTTTAAATTTACAATCAGAGCGCACTTTATTAAGATAAATATCATGCCCTCAGCTTGCAATTGCTAAATAATCAATTTTTCCCTTTTGAACTGTCAAATCGATTAATTGGCAAAATTCTTCAATGGTATAACCTAACTCTGTGCCATAAGTTTCTTCTGGTGTTGCTCTGAAACCAAAAAGAAATCCATCAGGTGCATAATTATCAATAACATTACGTATAGACTCCACAACTTCAATACACAAGCGAGATCTATTTTCGAAAGAATCAATTCCATATAAATCACTTCTTTTATTAACTATCTTGCTAAAAAATGTTTGAATAAGTAATCTTTGTGCCATTGAAATTTCTACACCATCAAAACCTGCTTTAATTGCTCTTTTTGTTGCATTAGCATAAGCTTTAACAATATCTTTAATTTGTTCATGTGAGAGTTCAAAAACTTCATGCTCTACTGGAAAATGATTTTTTTCATAACTAGGGCCATATAAATGACCGTATTTTTTTAAACTTGCTTGCGAAAATTTTCCGGCATGACCAAGCTGCAAAATTGCAATATTACCATTAGCTTTCATTGCAGAAGCTAAAACTTTCAAAGAATCAATGTCATTATCATCTTTAGCACTATAACCATACTCAAAAAGTTGACCAAATTCATCAATATAAGCTGCACCTGTGATAGCTATAGGCGCACTATTTGATCTTCTAAGTGCATAATTAGCTTCTTCAACCGTCATTTTACCATCAATAGTTGTAAGTGAAAGTGTCATAGGCGACAAAACAAATCGATTTGAAAGTGTATGCTTGCCTAATTTAAAGGATTCAAATAATGGTTTATATTTATTCATTATTCCTCATCAAGAATTATTTTTGCTACTTTTTCTGGATTAACTTCAGTAAAGAAATAAGACTGTAAATCAGCATTTTTGAGCGAATATACTAAATCATCATAAGTCATTTTTGTGCCAATTAATGCTTTTTCAAGCTCTGCTATATCTTTGCGTGGAAAAAAGTCACCGCTTATTTTTATTTTTTCAACTCTTTGATTATCAATAGATAATGAAAAATTAATTGTGCCTATAGATAAACGGGCATCACGATTATATTCATAACGTGGGCTAGTTCCATATGTCCAATCTCAGTTTTTGTATTTTTTCTCTATTAATTCGTCTACTTGAGCTCAATCTTCATCAGTCATAACATAACGTTTTATTGAATTAATATCGTCAGTTCCGAACAAACGTTTTATTATTAAATCTTTAAACTCAAAAATATCTAAATTTTTGTATGGTTCATCAAAATATTCGCTTAGTCCTGCTACTCTTTGACGCACCGATTTTATTCCTTGTGATTGAATTTTCTTACGGTTTGGATTTAAAACTTGAGACATAGCATCATAATCAACATTATAAAGAATTGAATTACCACCATAAATAACGTCATTAATCAACATCATGGCAGCACCAGATACTTTTCTTCCATCTATTGTTAAATCATTTTTTCCAGTTTGACCAACACCTCTGGCTCCTAATTCTTTTAATATTTTTATAATAGGTTCATAGAATTTAGCAAAATTTCCAATAATACTTTCATTATCCTTATAGGGTATTAAATAGCACACATTCACAGAATTTGAATCAATATAAATTGCGCCACCGCCCGTGTCTCTTCTAACAATTTGTAATTTTTTTTCTTTTAAATAATTAAAATTGATCTCAACTTCAGGATTTTGAAAATAACCGATTTGAATATGTGGGTCAGCAACTGTTGGAAAAACAATTGTTTCATCAACACGAAGATGATTCAATGCTCATACTTGAATTGCTAATCAATATGCGCCATCTTTAACATATTTTCCATTTCTAATTGGTTCTATTAATATCATTTTTAACCTCTAATAATGAATTTATTGAATCTTTAATGTCATTAGTTTCAACTATTGTTTTTTCTCTAATTTCATGTGGTAATCGATATACTCTATTATTCATTGCTAAATATTTAGCATTTGGAATTTCCTGCGTCATTTTTCAAAATGGATGTTTTATCAGCATTGGCGTTGAATAGCCAACTCCGATTTCTCAAAACAAAATTTTTTTATCTTTATATTTTTCAATAAAAGCTTCATAGCGGCTTTTTTCGTCAAAAAATCTTTTATCTTCAACCATGCCTTTTTCTTTCAATCTCTTATTAACTTCAAGATAAGAATTACACTTTGGACAACGCGGAATAATATCTAATGGAACTTTCATATTTGACTGCTTTTCAATCATTTCATAAACTGCAGTATCATTTGAATAGCGTTGATTATGACACATTTTTTCGCACTGTAACAAATTATATTTACCTTGAATATAAAATATTTTTTCTTGATCAAAATTTGCAGCTTCCAAAGTGTTATCTGAATTAGTTGTTATAATAAAATAATTTTTGTCTGATAAATATTCTTTTAAGTTTATGAAACTTTGACTAGCAGGCTGATCAAAATAATTTAGTTTCATAAATCTTGAATGAAAGGCTCAATAATTTTGTATATCATCAAAATGATAAACACTAGCTTGAAGCATGTCTAAAAAACCAAATGCATTTATAAAATCGCTAAAATTTTCTTGAAAACGTTTTCCAGTATAACCTATACCATCAGCAGCAGTCATTCCTGAACCTATACCAACAACTATTGCATCTGCTTCAGATATTATAGAATTCAAATTCTTTGCATCAAATTCTTTATTCATGATTAAAAGTCTTCGAGATTTGCTAAAACTTCAGGATTTATATCACTAATTATCATAATTCAGTTTTCTGAATCTTTATGAGAAGAAACCAATGAAGGATTTATAAGTGCTTCTTTATTTCATTCAACAACTTTGGCATCAAAAGGCATTTTTAATGTTAGTATAGCTTTTGAAGCTTCAAGAGCCATAAATTCATCATTTTCCTTGAGTGAAATTTTGTCTGTATTTCTAAATTGTATATGTCCAACTGTACCTATATCATCTTGCATTTCTGGTGTCATTCTTAAATAATATTGATCTTTATTAGCTATTTTTTCAATAATTAAATATTTGATTATCTTTTTCATTTTTTATCTCCAAGTTTGTAGTAATTTGCAATATTTTTTAAAGCAATCTTGCGATCATCAACATTGGCCATAGTAGGCATAATGATTAAATGTTCAATATTTAAATCAGTACATAATTCATCTATACTTTTAACGTCAAGCTCTGTTTTAATAGGGAATATGTTAAAATAGAACCTATCAAAATTTCTTTTTTGTCCTTCACTAAATGAGTAATTTTCTACTTCATTTCCTAAAGGAAAAATTTGAAATTCATTTCAATCGTTTAGGCCCATTCTAAATAAAGCTAAAGCTTTCCTATTGCTTTCTATAACGTCATTGCTACTGCCACTAACGACATTGACGCTTATCCCTATATCCTTTGGTTTAACGCCTCATTTTTTTTGATAAACATCCATGTATGTTTGAATAACTGTTCTTGCATAAGTTTTTATTGGTTGCAAAAATCATCCATAAACTATTTTGAATCCATTTTCTGCCGCAAATATTGCGCTTTGTTCACTAGTTATTAGCATAACTGGTTCTATTTTTTCTTGAATATGCGGATTAATTTTAACATCACAATTTGATGAATTATTAATAAAATTCACAGTTTCTAACATTTTTGAGTAGAAACTTTCATTTGAAATATCACTTTTCATTAATTTTGTTATTTTTTCTGTTGAGGCATTACTTCCAAAACCAAAAATAAACCTATTTTTATGTAATAAATTTAATGTGTTTATTTGTTCAGCAATAGAAAAAGGTTGATAATGTTTTAACATTATTCCACCACAACCAATGTGAATTTTTTTAGTCTTATTTGCTAAATGATTTAGAAGAATAAGTGGATTTGTAATCACAAGTGTATTAACATTATGTTGTTCACTTATTCAAAAAGAATAAAATCCCAAATCTTCTGCAAATTTGCATATATTTTCAAGTTCATTATAAGTATCTTTATAACCATTTTTAGTAACTAATACACCATGTTCTAATACGCTTACCTTCATGATTGTAATTATATTACAAAATGCATATACTTTATTTTGCCAACTAACCTAATTTATCATATTAAAAAATAAAAAATGCCTTTTAGGCATTACAAAATTATTTACTATTTTTATTTTCTCAAGCAGCCTTTAAGAATTCATCAAATAATGGATTTGACTTAATAACTCTTGTTGTAAATTCAGGATGATATTGCACACCTAGATAAAAAGGATGGTCGTTTTTGAGCTCACAAATTTCAGCAACTTTTAGTTCTGGATGCACACCTGAAAAAATGAAATTTTCATCTTCAAGACTATGACGATATTCCTTGGCAATTTCATACCTGTGACGATGTCTTTCATAAAAAACGTTTGTACCATATATTTTTTCTGCCAATGTGTTTGGAATAGCTATAATTCTATCTTCACCAAGTCTTAAAGTGCCACCAAGATTCATTGTATCGCCATTTTCATAAAATGGCCTAAGAACAAATTCTTGATTTTCTCCTTCTATTGCAAACTCTTTGCTTGTTGCATTAATAATCCCCATTTTTCTAGCTTGTGCAACAGCCATTGCTTGAAAACCTAAGCATATACCTAGGGTCGGTATTTTCTTATCCCTTGTATATTCTGCAACTTGAACTTTTGCATAAAAACCTCTTACGCCGAATCCAGGAAGAATAATAACACCATCATAATCAGATAGTTTTTTAGCAATATTCTTATCATCTAATTCGTCAGAATCAACTAATTTATAGGTTAATTCAATATTTTGATGTGCTGCAGCTATTTTTAATGATGAAATAATTGATAGATAAGCATCTTCAAGTCCAGTATATTTTCCAACTAATAGTATAGATAAAGGTTTTTCACGTTTTGCTAAATATTTTTGAGTGAATTCATTTCAAGCAGCATTAGCATTTGGAATTATTTCTTTATCAATTCCAAAATGATCATAAATAATTTCTATAATTCCGCTTTTTTCTAAAAATAGTGGAATTTCATAAATGTTAGCTTTATCAGGAATGTTAATTACATTTTTTGGTCTTATAAAAGCATTATCACTAACTTTTTTAATAATTGATTGATCAACACCATCTTGTGAGCGAAGCAATAATAAATTAGGATTAATTCCAAAAGAACGTAAAGATGAAATTGACACCTGACTAGGTTTTGATTTATATTCCTTTGATGCACTTAAATAAGGAACAAAAGCCAAATGTGAAAACATAACATTTCTTGGGTATAAAGATGCAAATTTACTGATTGCATAAATATAAGGGTTTGATTCTAAATCTCCTACAGTTCCGCCTATTTCAATAAGCATGAAGTCTGGTTGCTTTTGATCTGCTAGTGATAAAATAATATCAATTATTTCATCAATAACATGTGGGACAATTTGAACCGTTTTACCATGGTAATCTCCCTTGCGCTCTTTTTGAAATATTCGAGTAAAAATTCTACCTGTTGTAAAGTTTGAATCTTTCGTTAATTTAACATCAATAAAACGTTCATAGTGACCTAAATCTAAATCAGTTTCACCACCATCACTAGTTACATAAACTTCGCCGTGTTCCGTGGGATTCATCACACCAGGATCTATATTTAGATATGGATCAAGTTTAAGTACAAAGATATTAAATCCTTGTGCTTTCAATAAATTTCCGATACTAGCAGCAGTTACACCCTTACCAAGGCCACTTAAAACTCCACCAGTTGTAAAAATAAATTTTGTTTTCATTTTGTTAACACTCCCTATATTCATATTTTAATTTTACAAACATAATAAAAATTGAAAATTAAAAGAATAATAAATTTAAACAAAAATTGTAAACATTCCACAAAAATAAAAAAACCCGTTAGGGTCATTTTGTTTTTTGGTGGCTCCGGCAGGAATCGAACCAGCGACACACGGAGCTTCAGTCCGTTGCTCTACCAACTGAGCTACAGAGCCATAATGGCGGTCCAGACGGGAATTGAACCCGCGATCTCCTCCGTGACAGGGAGGCGTATTAAACCACTTTACCACTGGACCAATTGGTGGCGGAGGCTGGACTCGAACCAGCGATTTCAAGGTTATGAGCCTTGCGAGATGCCAACTTCTCCACTCCGCGATATATAAGAAAAGTTTTTTGGCGGGTGATGAGGGATTCGAACCCCCGCGGGCCGTGAAGCCCCTGCTAGTTTTCAAGACTAGTCCCTTCAGCCAGACTTGGGTAATCACCCGTGGTGGACCTAACTGGATTCGAACCAGTAGCCAACCGGTTATGAGCCGGTTGCTCTAACCGTTGAGCTATAGGTCCTTCAGTTAGATGTGTTCCATATTTGGTAGCGTCGAAGAGAGTCGAACTCTTGACCTTCCGGGTATGAACCGGATGCTCTAACCAACTGAGCTACAACGCCATATAAATGGTGGAGGATATGGGATTCGAACCCACCACCTCCTGCGTGCAAGGCAGGCGCTCTAGCCAAATGAGCTAATCCCCCATGGTGAAGAAGACAGGATTTGAACCTGCGACCACTACGTCCCAAACGTAGCGCTCTGCCAAGCTGAGCTACTTCTCCGTGCTTTTTTAGGCAACGTGATACAAAAAGCATTATTATTATACATAACAATAAAAAAACACAAAATAAATTATTCAAAAATATTTGGAAACAAAAAAATGTCTAAGCAAATTTTAATTGATAACTTATTTTTTAAATTTTATTAAAAATATAAAAATAAAATTGGTAGTTTATTTTTTAAAACATAATTTTTCAAATATTAATATTTTTAATAATTTTTCTAAAAAGGAATGAAAAATTTTATAGTAGATAAGAAAAATAACATACTTTTTCTAATTTTCAAACTGCTTACACTTTCCTTTTGCGTATACGCGCGCGCCCTTGAAAAGGGCCAGGCAACAGCCCAAAAAAGCTACTTACCGTAGCGGCTATACGACTTTTAAGTTTTATTTATAAAACTTATTTTATTAACTTTTTATAGCAAAACTTATTTTTATATAAATATAAAAATAGATAAGTTAAAAAAGTGTAAGCTTGAATTACAAAATTAAAAAAATAAGCACAAAAAGTAATTAAAATAAATTTTTAAATAATTATCAAATTACTCTCATTTTCATGTGCTTTTTGTATAAAAAACTTTATAGTATCTAGATTATATAAACCATATTTTTTAATAATAATGCGCTTTAAATTATGCCCAATTATTGTTTCAGCACATCCTCCAAAATAATCTTTTAACACAATAATGTTTTCAATTTTTTGTCTTTTTTTTAAAAAAAAAAATTAAATTTTTGAATTTATTTTATCTATAAATATTGCTCCATCACCAGAAATATATGTGCTGCTGCAGTGATAATGTTCCCTTAAAACATTATTAATTGTTTCTATAAAATTTCTATTTTGACTCAACTCATTACTCTTTTTACTAGTGTTAGCTAATTGAATTATTGTTTTATTTGGTAGTAAAAAAGAAGCCGGTATCCGCTTCTTTTCACTTCCCCTTAAAATATAAAATTGTATGTATTTTATACTTTTTTGCCTATATTTTTATAATGAAAACCAATAAAATTTATTTTAATAATGATTCAATTCTCTCTTTTGTTGGTTGATAAACTATGTATGTACCTGCAACACAAGCATCAGCTCCTGCTTTAAAGCAAAGTGGACCCGTTGTCTCATTTATTCCACCGTCAACTTGAATTAAATAATCATATTGATTTTTAATTCTTAACTCTTTAAGTTCCTTAATTTTCTCAACAGAACTGTCAATGAATTTTTGACCACCTTTGCCAGGCTCTACTGACATAACTAAAACAAGTTGTATATATGGTAAAAATTCATAAATTTCACAAACATTAGTATTTGGCTTTATGGCTATTCCGATTCTATATTCGCCATTATTTTCTTCTAAAAAATGTAGTATTTTCTTGTGTTCAACAGCCTCATAATGAAAAGTGATTATGTCCACATGATCTTTAAAGTTTTCAATATGATCCAAAGGATTTTCCACCATTAAATGAGCATCCTTAAAGTGTTTTTTACCATTACTATTAATATTTTTTATTTCTTCTAATTCAATTGCATGATTAGGAACAAATTTGCCATCCATAACATCATAATGAATTCATTTTATGCCATTATCAACAAGTAGATTTGCCATTTCAAGTCTTTTTTCTTTGTCTACATTTAATAGTGAAGGAGTAACATATTTATTATTTCTTTTCATTTTAATTTACCTCATTTAATAATTTTAAATAATTTTGATATCTAAACTCTGGAACAATCTTATTTTTTACATTTAACTTTACATTGCAAAAATTCTCTGGCTCGTTCATGTGTAAGCAATCTTTAAATTTACAAATCTTACTAAGTTCTTTGAATTGTCTAAAACTTTGTGCTAACTGAACTTTAGTGAAATTAATATCAAGACTTGAAAAACCAGGTGTATCTATAAGTTCCCCATTATCAAAAACATTGACAATTTGAACAATTCTAGTTGTATGTTTGCCCCTATTAGCGCCTTTTGAAATTGCTTGCGTGTCAAAATTATTATTTGTTAATGTATTTATTATAGTAGTTTTTCCAACCCCACTTTGACCCATTAAAACATTACATTTATTGTTAAATAATGCCCTAATATTTTCAATTCATTTTTTTTCTTTATTGTCTATTTCATAGACTTTATAGCCTAATTCATCATACATTTTTTTATATTTACTTTTTTCTAAATCACTTTTTGTAATAAATAAAATTGGCTCAACATTATGACATTCAATGAAAGCCATATATTTATCAACTAAAAAAGAACTGAATTCAGGTTCTTTTGATGACATAACAATAATAATGTAATTAATATTAGCTACTTTTGGCCTAATGAACTCATTAGTCCTTGGGTAAATTTTTGTAAGATATTTGTCTTCTTCAAAATCTACATAGTCGCCAACTAAAGGTGATATGTTTTTATGTCTAAAAATACCAAGAGCAGGCAAAATGTGAATTTCACCATCTAAACCTTTTATAAAATATTTACCAGCGTTTATAGAATAAATTTTTCCTCTCAATTTATACCTCAAATATTATTTATTAAACAATAGAGCAATGATTGTAATAACTATTACTAAAATTACTGCTGCGAAAATGCTTAACATAGCAATTAGAAAACCTTTACTATTTATTATTTCAGAAAACGTGCGTTTTGGTTTAATCTTCTTGGCATCTAATGGTTTTTCATAAATTCTTTTTTCTGAGAAAACAGTTTTTAAATCATTGTACATTTCTCAAGAAGATGCATACCTTTGGTTAGGTTCTTTTGCTGTGGCTTTTATAATGACATTTTCAAGCGCCTGTGGTGCATTTATTATTGAAGTTAATTTCGGAACTTGTGCATTTGATTGCAACTTTAAAGTTTCAAGTGGTTTTGCACCCTTTATAGGATAGTCTCCAGTCAGCAATTCATAAAGTAATATTCCAATTGCATAAATATCGCTTTTAGAAGATGGCAAACTCTTTGCTATACATAATTCAGGTGCCATGTAATACACAGAGCCAATAACTTTTTGCTCCTGTGTATATCTTTGACTATCAGGATCAAGTGAAAGGCCAAAATCTAAAATTTTAATGTTATTGTTTGTAGTAATAATTATATTGTTGCTTTTGATATCGCGATGAATAATATCGCAGGAGTGTAGCTCTTGAATTGCAGAACATATTTGTTTAACATATTCAACAGCAGTAATTGGTAATAATCTTCCATTTGATTTAATACGTTCACGTAAATTATGACCTTCAACATATTCCATGACAACAAATTGCTCAACATCATCAATGTAAGAATCTACATAGTATGGAAAAAATTCAGATCTAACTTTTTTCATTATTTCAATTTCTTGTTTAAAACGTTTAAGTGTACTTTCTGGATCAGCTCCATTTTTAACAATAAAGTATTTGAGAGCATAAAAAACCTTAACTGGCGATTTAGATTCTAAAGATTCTACCTTATAAACTTCAGAAAAACCACCATCTCCTATTTTTGATAAGACCTTATAATTTTCAAAAACTTTACTATTAGATTTTATTGCCATTATTTCTCCATTCTGCAATATTATCAAGAACAACAATGCCACAACTTGCATTATCAGTAGAATTATTTCTCAAAGCATACTCAACAATATCTTTAGCAATTATGTCAGCACTGTTATCAGATTTTAAAATACCTTCCATATATGGCTTAGGAACAAAATCATGTGCACCATCACTTGTTGAAATAATTGAATAAACTTGATTAAAAACATCGTGCTTTACAGTAAAAAATTCAATTTTTGTTCTTTTATCTGGCCCAAGAGAAGAAGTTAACGCAACATGATTACGATATTTACGTGCCTCTCTTTCTGGTATACCCTCAGAAATTAATTGGTTTAAATAATTATGATCAGAAGTAATTTGATGTAATTCTCCTAATGTGGTTAAAACATATGTTCTAGAGTCCCCAACATTAAAAAATAAAATAAATTTATCTCTTAAATTAACAAGTGCTCCTGTAACAGTAGTCCCCATATCCATCATTGCTTCATCATGGTCACTTATTCTAATCATTTCCTTTTTAGTCTTATTTATAGTGTTTTTAACTCACTCCATGTAAGAATCTACTTCACTAGAATTAAAATATTGGGTTAAACTTTTATCAAACTCTTGTTGAAAAACTTTAATAGTAGTACTTGATGCTATTGAACCACCATAATGTCCACCCATTCCATCGCAAAGCAAAAGAAGAATAAAATTTTCATTAGTAAAAATTGCTAGAGCATCTTGATTTTCTAGTCTTCTTGTACCAATATCGCTTACTCTTCCAAAATCCATAGCTATTCTACTTCTTCCTTAATTATCTTAATTATTTCAGAAGCTGCTTTGTTTGCATCATCATTAATGATAATATGCTTGAATAAATGTTTATCATTAATTTCTGCAATAGCTTTATCTAAACGTTTATTTATAGAATCTTCGCTCTCAGTATTTCTATTAAGAATTCTTTGTTTAAGATCGTCAATTGTTGGTGGAAGGATAAAAAATGTTAACAAATTATAATTTTGCAAAACAGATTCTTTTTCTAAAATTTGCTTTGCTCCATTAGTTTCAATTTCTAAAAAAGGAACTTTATTATCTGCGTGAATCCTATCAATTTCCTCATACAAAGTACCATAATAATTATCAAAATGATAACTATATTCTAAAAATTTATTGTCCTTAATTTTTTGTTCAAAATTTGACTTAGAAATAAAAAGATAATGCACTTTATCTATTTCGCCAATACGAGGTTTTCTAGTTGTGGCAGAACATGAAAAAGCAAGTCTCAATTCTTTTGCATCAAAAAGAAACTTTTCAATTGTTCCTTTACCAACTCCACTTGGACCTGTGAAAATGATTATTGTTTTTTTCTTACTTCCATTCAAATTTTTCATAGTCTAATTATTATATTAGTTAATAAAAACTTTATTTAAAAAAAATATATTAATTTTTATATTAATTTACATGTTATTCATATTAAAAAAATCAATTGCTTGTCTTTTATCTGAATGTTAAATAATTAATATTCAATTATAAAAAACAGTTAAATATGTTTTGAATAATAAATATTTAAGAAGTTAAAATTTATTTATTCTCCTATTTTATAGGTAAATTAATAAAATGATTGAACTTTATTATAATTAATAAAATAACTAATAAAAAATTGTCATATGCACAAAAAGCAAAATATTAAATAAAATAAACTACTAAAAATTTGATGCATCAAAAAACTTATATATAATATAAAAATTAAAATTAAATTATATAAGAGGTAGAAGATGGAACCTAAGGCAATAATCTCAATTTTTTTAGCTATTATTTCAATAATTGCTATCATAGTTTCGCTATTAATGTCTCCAGATTCAAATGGTTTCTCTGGCGCTCTTGTTGGTTCTGGCGACTTAGAACTTTTTAAAACTTCAAAAGAAAGGGGATTTAAAAAAGTCCTTAAGTGATTAATGATAGCATGTGGACTACTTTTAATGCTTCTTTCAATCATTTGTTGGGCAGTTAAATAATAATCATGATTGATCAAAAAAATATTTTAGATTTTATAAAGAAAAACCCAAATACAACATTTAATAATCTAGCAAGAAAATTAAAAATCCCAGCTAACTCAAATAAAATACTAACAAAAGCTTTGCTTTCTTTAATGGATCAAAATTTAATTTCAAATAACAAAAAAGATTCTACATATATTGCTCTTAAAAAAATTAAAACTATCAAAGGTGAATTTCATATAGTTGGTGAAGGGCGTTTTGGCTTTGTTGATACTGGTGATATTTTAAATAATGAAAAAGAGTCGTATTTTGTTATTGGAAACGATTTTAATACAGCAATGAATGGTGACATTGTTTATGCAAATGTTTATGAACCAATAACAACAAATAACGATGCAAAAAAAATAGCAAAAATTACAGAAATAATTGAAAGAAGATGCATAAATATTGTGGGTGTTCTTGACTATTCAACAGGCTACGTGACATTCAAACCAACTGAAGCTGCTCATAAAAATATAAATTTTAAGATTAGAAATATGCTTCCAGAAGCTAGAGTTTTAGATGTTGTTGTTGCAAAAATTATTGACTATAGTAATAAATTCAAAGAAATTGACATCATTAAAAAAATAACAAACATTAATGATCCTATGGCTTATGTTAAATCTCTGGAAGTGACAAGAAATGTCCCAGAAGATTTTCCTACTGAAGTTTATGATTATGTAAATAAAAATATTCCAGATTCAATTAAAAATGAGGATTTATCAAATAGGCTTGACTTAAGAAATGAATTAATTGTAACAATAGACGGATCAAGTACTAAGGATTTTGATGATGCTATAAATGTCAAAAAAATTGACGAAAATACCTATGAATTAGGTGTTCACATTGCAGATGTAGCTTACTATGTTAAAGAAAACACACCGCTTGATGAAGAAGCGCTTAAACGTGGAACAAGTATTTATTTACTTGATAAAGTTGTCCCAATGTTGCCTTTTAAACTATCAAATGGAATTTGTTCTTTAAATCCAAATGAGGATAGATTAACAATTAGCGCCATTTGCAAAATAGACTTAAATGGCAATAATATTAGCATTAATGTTGTGCCTTCTGTAATTAGATCAAAGCATAGACTAACATACGAAAGAGTAAATGATTTTATTAACAAAAATAAAAAATTTGACAATAAAGAGTTAGATGAAATGTTAAAAAATTCGTATGAATTATCAACTATTTTAAGAAATTACAAGAATAAACAAGGTTATATTGATTTTGAAATTGATGAACCAGATATTGAGCTCGATAAAGATGGAAGAGTTGTAGATATTAAAGTGAAACCTAGTGGCGAATCTGAAAAAATGATTGAAGATTTCATGGTTAGAGCAAATGAAGCTGTTGCTACATGAATAACTCAAAATAAATTGCCAATGATGTATCGTGTTCATGAATCACCAGGAGATGAAAAATTAGATTATTTTTTAAATGTTTTAGACCTAGTCGGAATAAAAATAAATCTTGATAGAAGAAAAATTTCTCCTGTTTCATTTCAAAAAGTTATAAAACAAATCAATGAACAGAGGAATGATACTTTTTTGAAAATGCTATTTTTAAGAACCATGCAAAAAGCTGTTTACTCACCTAATAATATTGGTCATTTTGGTCTTGCAAGTGATTGTTATTGCCACTTTACTAGTCCCATAAGAAGATATCCTGATGTTATTGTGCATAGAATTTTATGAGAATTTCTATTTAAACCAAAAAATAATAAAAATATAGAAGATTTTGCTTCAAAACTTGACAAAATAGCTTCTATGAATTCAACATCAGAGCAAAATGCTGTTCAACTTGAAAGAGATGTAAATGATCTAAAATTTGCTGAGTACTATAAAAACAAATTGCATTCTGAATTTGACGCTCAAGTATTTAGCATCACAAAATTTGGTATGTTTGTCCAATTTTCTAACTTAACAGATGCGCTTATTCATGCATCTAATATTGGTAATGGTGATTTTGTTTCTAATGAACACGGCACAATTTTATATTCAAAAGAAAATCCAAAGAAAAATTTTAAATTGGGTCAAAAAGTTAGAGTTGTCATTATTAATGCAGACGAAACTACCGGAAAAGTTGATTGTGTTCTAGTAGATGATTACTATAATTACTTAAATAAAAAAGCAAATAACAATAAAAATTTAAAATAGTAAATGTAAATAAAAAAGATAATTATGATTAAAAAAATTTTAAAAAATTCTCTTGGTTTTGATTCAAATTTATATATTTATCAAGACAAGGATATGTTTAATTACTCTGTTGATACAATTCTACTTGGGAACTTTATTTTTTTGAACAAAAAAATAACAAGGATGTTGGAAATTGGCACCAACAATGCTGCTCTAAGCATATTTATTTCCGAAAGAAGTAAAGACTTAAAGATTGATGCAATTGAAATACAAGAAGAGGCAGCTAATTTAGCTATAAAAAACGTTTTAATGAACAATAAAGAAAACTCAATAAATGTTACTTGCCAAGATTTCAATGTTTTTTATAAAAAGCACACTAAAAATTCATTACCAAAATATCATTCAATAGTATGTAACCCTCCTTTTTATGTTTATGATAAATCAAAAGTTAGCAAAAAAATTAATGAACAAATGTTAATTGCAACACATGAAATAAAATTGAACTTGGAACAAATTATTTTAGGTTCTTCAAAGATAATTGATCAAAAAGGATACTTAACATTAGTTATTCCAACAGAAAGATTAGTTGACTGTTTTTATCTAATGCGAAAATACAATTTTGAGCCAAAAAGAGTTCAATTTATAATACCAAGAGTTGATGATAAACCTAAACTTGTTCTCGTAGAAAGTAGATTTCAAGCTGGTTGGGGAGTGCATTTTTTACCTAATTTATATTTGCATGATAATAAAAACAAAAATAATCATGAGTACTTAGATTCAATTAAAGAGTTATACAAACCTATAAAAATAAGAGAGGAATAAATATGAAAAAAACTTGTTTTGTGACAACTCCTATATATTATGCATCTGGTCCACTTCATCTTGGACATATTTATTGCACAACTGTTGCTAAAACAATATCTAATTACAAAAAAATAATGGGTTATGATGTAAAGTTCTTAACTGGTAGTGATGAACATGGACAAAAAATTGAACAAAAAGCTAAATTAAATAATAAAAGCCCAAAAGAGTATGTTGATGATCTAGTTCTTTCTTATAAAGATGTATGAAAAAAATGACACATTGACTATGATTATTTTAGCAGAACGACAAGTGCTGAACATATTGAATCAGTAAGCGATATTTTTGAATTATTTTTACAAAAAGGACTTATTTACAGAGATAAATATAATGGATTATATTCTGTAGAAGATGAAGAATTTTTAACTGAAAGCCAAGCCACAAAAAAAGATGATGAGTTTTTTCACCCAGTAAGCGGACATAAATTAATTAATGTTTCTGAAGATAGCTACTTTTTTGATATCAATAGGTTTATTACATGATGAAAAAACGAAATTGTTGAAAATCCAGATTTCCTAAGTCCTCAAAAAATTCTTTCTGAAGTTAATAAAAATTTTATTAATGAAGGAATTGAAAATTTATCTGTGACTCGCCAACACATAAAATGAGGAATTCCAGTAAAAAGTGACTCAAAGCACATATTGTATGTTTGACTTGATGCTTTATTTAATTACATAACAGCTTTAGGCTATAGTCCAAACAATAAAGGTCAGGACTATATAAAATATTGAGAAAATGGAAATGAAATAATACATATAATAGGTAAAGAAATTTCTAGATTCCACTTTATTTATTGACCTATTTTTTGTAAGGCGCTCAACATAAAAATACCATCAAAAATTTATGCTCATGGTTTGCTTAGAGATAAAGATGGAAGAAAAATGTCAAAATCGCTTAATAATGTAATTGATCCAGATTACCTTCTAAACAAGTATGATCATGAAATGGTGAAATATTATTTAACATCTCAAATAATATTCGGTGAAGATGGTAATTTTAGTGAAGAAAAACTAATAGATACAGTGAATTCTGATCTTGTTAATAATTATGGGAATTTAATATCAAGAACTTTAAAAATGATTTCTAACTCATTTCCAAATGGCCTATTTTATAGAAAAAATAGCAAAAAAGAACATATTGATATTGAACAAAAAATTGAATCATTCAGCAATAATTTTATTTCATTTATGGAAGATTTTAAAATTGATAAAGCTTTATCATCTGCTATGAAATTATCTGATGCACTAAATAAATATATTGATGAATTAAAACCATGATTATTAAAAAATGATTCTGAAAAAGATGAGCTAGAATCAATTCTTATAAGATTGCTTCATGGAATTTATGCAATATCTTGAGGATTGCAAATTGTTATTCCTGAACAAATAAAAAATGTTGCAAAAGCTTTGAATGTTGAAACTTTTGAACTTGATAAAATCACAGATATGAAGAAATTTGATAATCACAAAATGACTGATAAATTTATTCTATACTCTAGAATTAAAAAATAAAATTGAGGAACAAATATGATATACATTATTTATACTGAAATTGTTTTAAAAAATGAACACAAAGATGATTTTATTTATTTTATGAAAAAATGGGTTGATATGATTAAGAAACAACCTTTAAATTTATCATTTGATTTATGTTGAAAAAATGAAAAAACAATCATTGTTGTACAAAGATGAAGTAATCAAAATGCTTACAATAATTTTATAAAAAGTGAATTTGGAAAGAAAATTTCATCAGAACTAGAATCTTTTGTTGAATACACTTCCAGAGTTGAAAAACTTAATACAACACTTTAATTTAGGAGATTTATGAAAACAAAAATATTTTCATATGATCTTGATGGAACTTTACTAATGAGCAATAATAAAGTTCATGAAGACACTAAAAAAGCATTTATAGAAGTTCATAAAAAACATGGTATTAATGTTTTGAACACAGGACGCGGGCTAATCAAAGTTTTACCTCTTTTAGATGAATTCAAGGGTATTGATTTTTTCATTTGTTCTAATGGGTGTTTAATTTATGACGTTGCCAAAAAAACCTATAAAATAGTTGGAAAGTTAAATCCAGAAGTATTTGAATTGATGTATGAATATGCAAAGAATAATAATTTAATTATAACACTTGATACTTCTGATTTTAATGGAACTTATATCCCAAAAAATGATTCCGGTGAATTGCCTTCTTGAATTAAAGGGCAAGATATAATGGACTTTAGTAGAGTAAATGTTTCAAATTATGAAACAATGCATAAAGTTGCCAATGATCCCAATAACATAATTACCCAAGTTGCAATTAGAAATCCAAGACATATTGCACCAGAAACAACCAAATATTTTGACAATTTATTCAAAAATAAATACTCTGTTTATCTAACTAATTCAATTTATACAGATGTTAACCCTCTTGGTGTTTCTAAATGAAATGGTTTAAAAGCATTTTTAGAAATTTATGATCTCAAAGATAGTACAATTTATGCTTTTGGTGATTCAGGAAATGATGTAGAAATGCTAAAGAATTCCCATTTTGGATATGCAATGGGAAATGCAACTAGTGATGCTAAAGAAGTTGCTTATGAAGTTATAGGGGACTATAACACAGGAGCAATTGGACATAAATTAAACGAGATAATTAATAATAACTAACATCTCCTATATGTGTTAGCAAATTTGCACCAGATTTTATAAGAAAATTGTTGCCATCTTCATAGTCTATGCTTGGATAGCAATAAACCTCTTTGCCCATATTTGCAAAACAATTTGCTAAATTAATTATTCCCGAATTTTTCTTTGAGCTAAAAATTATCAAAAAGTTTGATAAAGCTGCATTTAGAACATTTCTCTCCTTGAAATACTTTAATTTAGGATGAGCATTGGGTGGATAAATACTTATGCAAAGCTCATTTTTTTTATCAATTTCATCTCACTTTTTGCTAATCCCTTCTGCTAACAAATATATTATTTTTGCATTATGTTTTTTAAATTCCTTAATAATTTTTTCATCTAAATTTTTAAAACTATTTGTCAATAAAACAGACTTTTTTGCCAAAATTTTACATGTATTTTTTATATTTTCACTAGTTAGATCACTATCAACATCTCCAGTTAATGAAACCATGTTTTCTTTTAATAAATCTATATTTCCTTTATAGTAAATAACAAATGGTGAGTATTTTAATTCCTTTAGCCCTTTTGGATAATTTTCATCAAATATAGTAAGCGTTTCAACTCCTGCTTGCTTAATTTTTTTTATCTCTTCTGAGATTAAATTTATATCAATTTTCTTTCCATTTTTCAAAGCTTTGTAAATTTCAAAATTGTTTCCAGTATATAAAATAGATAAATATATTAACAAATCATTCATTTTGTCTCCTTTTTTGCACATTTTTTAAATTGTTGAATACAAATTTTTGCTAAAAAAACGGAAAAAAATAGGAAAAATGTGTATTTATTACCATATTTTCAATTAGTAGTTATGTTCCAAGTGATTATATGTATTTTTCAAAGTAGTAAAATTATTATGTGTAACTATGATCATATTTATAAAATTAACACAGGAGATTCAAAAAAATGAAACAAATTCCAACAAAAATGAAGGCTTTTGTAGTAACAGAACCTAAAAAATGAAGCATTCAAGAAGTGGAAGTTCCAAAACCAAAATACAAAGAAGTATTAATTGAAATGGAAACATCAGGCATTTGCCACACTGACTTACATGCGGCAAATTATGATTGATTGGTAGAACCTAAATATCCTCTTATTCCAGGACATGAAGGTATTGGTAAGGTTGTTGCCCTTGGTGAAGGATGTACAAGACTAAAAATTGGTGATAGAGTATGTTTAGCTTGATTACATGATGCATGTGGATATTGTGAATTCTGTTTAACAGGTAGAGAAACACTTTGTCCAAATCAAAACATGTCAGCTTACACAAAAGATGGATCATTTGCTGAATATGCAATTGGTCATGAAGACTTTGTTGGTATTGTACCTTCAAAACTTGATCTAATTACAGGCGCTCCAGTTGTATGTGCTGGTGTAACAACATACAAAGCGTTAAAACAAACAAAATCTAAGGCAGGAAACTTTGTAGCCGTTATTGGAGTTGGAGGGCTTGGACAAATAGCTATTCAATATGCAGTTGCTATGGGTTATAGAGCTATAGGTATCGATTTAGCAGATGAAAAATGTGAATTGGCTCTTAAATCAGGCGCAGAATTTGCACATAACTCAGCTAAAGATCCTGATTTTATCAATAAAATTATAGAAGAAACAAATGGTGGTGTACATGCTGTTGTAAACACTTCAGTACATCCTTCAGCAGCTGAACAAGGTATGGCTATGCTTCGTAGAGGTGGTAGACAAGTACTAGTTGGTCTTCCAGCAAAAGATAAATTTGGTAAAGACGACTTTAAAGTGTCAATTTTCTGATCAGTATTATTTGAAAGAGAATTAGCTGGTTCAATTGTTGGTACAAGACAAGATCTTGCAGAAGCTCTTGAATATGCAGCAGAAGGCAAGGTTAAATCTGAAGTTACAAAAGTTGTTAAATTAGATGAAGTTGCTGATATTTTCGATAAATTACAAAAAGGCGAATTTCTTGGTCGTGCCGTTATCGATTTTAGAAAATAGTTAAAAAAAATCTGGTATTTTCACCAGATTTTTTTATGTTTTATTAGCTTAAAAAATGTTTTATTATTGAATAGTTAAATTAAAAATAAAGTAGTAAAATGAGTAAAATACTTAAAGGAGAAAAAAATGGATTTTGATCAAATATTTATATGTACAACAGACACCGTAACAGGTCTTGGTGGACCAGTTAATCAAAATACATTAGATTGTATTTATCACCTTAAAAATAGGCCTTTAAGCAAAAAAGTTATGATACTGGTTGGTTCAATTGAACAAGCTAGAAAATTTAAACAATGAAATGATAAAGCAGATAAATTTGCACTTAAATATTGACCTGGAGCTTATTCACTTGTTATTAATAATCAAGGTTTTAGAATGCCTAATAATGATAAATTATGTGAATTTTTAACTAAAAATGGTCCAATGTATGTTACTAGCGCAAATATATCTGGCGAAGAACCAATTAATATAGAGGATGCTCATAAAATTTTCCCTACTGTTAAAAATATATATAACTTTGGACAAGGTTCTGAAGAAGCTAGCAAAATATTTGATTTAGATACTAATAAATGATTAAGATAATTTTTTTATCTTCCTATTTTATAGCCATATTATAAAAATGAGAGTCCAACTCTCTTATTTTTTTTAAATAAAAAAACTACTCAAAAAGAGTAGTTAAAGCATTATTTTATTAAGCAGCTTTTTTAGGTGCAGCTTCTTTTTTAACAGCTGATGATGGAGCTGATAATACACGAATACGTTCCATTGTATATGGAATAAGCGCCATAAAACGAGCTCTTTTAATTGCATTAGCAATTTTTCTTTGATGTTTTGCACAACTTCCAGAATTTGAACGTGCTTTAATTTGACCTACACCATTGATAAATTTAGAAATGAAATCAACATTTTTATAATCAACATATTCAACTCTTAATTCACAAAGTTCACATCTTCTTTTAAAACTTCTGCCTTTTTTGTTTTTCTTAAAGTTAGCCATAATTCTCCTTAATTAATCTTCAATCAGAATAATATCCTGTTCAAGATCAAATTCATTTTTATCATTTACGCTTGGGTTATCATTGCTTCTGTTATTGATTAGTAAATTAATACTTTTTACAACTACATTTGTTTGTTTAACAATTTTTTCATCAATTTTATATTGATTAGTTGATAATGCTCCTTCTAATGAAACAAGAGACCCTTTTTTTATATTTTTTTGCATATATTCAGCAATTTTGTCTCATGCAACAAGTGAAATATAATCAACATAATCATTTAAACCTGGTTTCCGCAATGCTATACTACAACGAGCATACTTAACATTACTTTTCGTTTTTTCCAACTTTATATCAGATGCAATTCAACCAACAAGTAAAACTTTATTCATAGTTAATGCCTAATTAATTTTTTGCAGCAGGTTTTTTAACAGTTGCTGTTTTTGGACTTTTTGTTGAAACTGCTTTTTCAAGATTTTCAACTAATTGTCTTGTACCAGCTGTTTTTGAAAATGTTCTTGCGTCTTTAGCAATTCTTGTTTTATAAGCTTTTTTAGATTTCCCAAAACCTTTTTCGCTATCAAGGTTGATTATCATATGTCTTCAAATAAATTTAGCGATATTTGCTTTACGCACAAATTCAGCAATCAATGAGCTTTCAGCTTCAAGGTTGTAGATCATGTATTGAGCTTTTGTAGATTTATTGATTGGGTAAGCAAGGGTTGTATTTTCCATTTTTTCAGCCTTGCTTATGTATTTTTTGTCAAACACTGATTCAACTACATTTGTCGCCATAAGAGCGTCAACCGCAGGATCAACGATTAACATAATTTCATATTTGTTCATTGAACATCTCCTTTTGGACATCAGGACCATAATTTTGGTCAAGGAGTATTTAACTCTATATAAGTCTTAATAAAATACTCATTTAAAATTATATAAGAAAAATAAAATTGTTTGCATGAAATTTATTTTTGTATTTTTAAGCTATTTTAATGTAATTTTTGTAAAAAAATATGTCCTTTTTATGAGGATATTTTAAATCTAGAATAAATTTTGCTTTTTGTTTTTAAAAGAAATAATGACTTATCTTTTAATAATTAAGAAATCGTTAATGTGGAAATTTGTTATATTTATTTTTCATTTTGCTTGGACTTGCATATAAATATATAAAATAGAAATATTCAAATTTATAATAAATGAGAATAAATGAGATTTACAAAAAATTTAATAAATAAGGAGATAAGAATGAAATTTAAATACATTAAACCTGGTCTAGTTATGTCAGACCCTAATGAAATGATTCGTGTTCTTGACATTGATGGTAATTTAATTGATAAAAATTTCCAATCATCTGCATCAAGAGACGATCTTTTAGCTATGTATACAAACATTATTAGATCACGTCAATGAGACCTTTATGCTTTAACACTACAAAAAACAGGTAGATTAGGTACATTCGCACCTGCACTTGGTGAAGAAGCTGCTTTAACAGCTATTGGTTTTGCAATGAGAAAAGATGACTGATTTACACCTCACTATCGTGTTTTATCAACTCAACTAGCTCGTGGCGTTCCTATGGAAAAAGTATATCTTTACTGACATGGTTCAGAACAAGGTTCTGCATATAAAGAAGGCACAAATGTATTGCCTGCACAAATTGTTATTGCCTCACAAATTTCAATAGGTGCTGGTGTAGCTTCAGCTCTTAAAGCACAAGGAAATGGCGCTATTGCTACAACAATTATTGGTAATGGTGGTACAAACGAAGGTGAATTCCATGAAGGTATTAACTTAGCATCAGTTCGTAACTGACCTCTTGCTATTGTAATAATGAATAACCAATGAGCTATTTCAGTTCCTGAACACAATAGCTACAAAGTTAAAACTCTTTCACAAAGAGCTGCTTCCTATGACATTCCTGGAATTCGTGTTGATGGTAACGACTTACTTGCTGCTTATGAATCAATTAAAGAAGTTTATGAATACATTAGACAAGGAAATGGTCCTGTTTTAGTTGAATTTGTTACATGACGTCAAGGTCAACACACAACAAGTGATGATCCTAGAGTTTATCGTTCAAAAGAACTTGAACAAGAAAAAGAAAAATGAGAACCTATTCACCGTATTGAAAAATACTTATTTGACAATGGTATCTTAACAGAAGAACTTAAAGCTAAAATTGCTGAAGACGCTCAAGCAGAAGCTAAAGCTGCTTATGAAGCATCACTTGTATCTCTTAAAAACGAAGGTTTTGAAGACATTTACAAATACACATATGAAACACTACCTACTGAATTAGTTGAACAAATGGAAGCCAACAAAAGATTCGAAAAATAATAATTAATTCATAGATAAAAATAAAAATTTATTAAATAAATAAAAGGAGAAAATATTATGAACGAACAAAAAATTTCACTTAATAACATAGGCGCTGTAACAAATGCTTTAGACATCGCTATGGAAAGAGACAAAAATGTTGTAGTTTATGGTGAAGACGTTGGTTTTGAAGGTGGTGTTTTCCGTGCTACAGCTGGTTTACAAAAGAAATATGGCGACCAAAGAGTATGAGATGCTCCTATTTCAGAATCTGCTATAGCTGGTTCAGCTACTGGTGCTGCTTTAGCAGGTTTAAGACCAGTTGCAGAAATGCAATTTTCAGGTTTTTCATTCTATGCAATGGGACAAATTTTTTCAAATACAGCTCGTTACAGAAATAGATCACGTGGTACATTAAGTTGTCCAGTTGTATTTAGAATGCCTTGTGGTGGTGGCGTTAAAGCTCTTGAACACCACTCAGAAGCATTAGAAACACTATATGCTCACATTCCAGGTCTTAAAGTTGTTATGCCTTCTACACCTTATGACACAAAAGGTTTATTATTAGCAGCTATTGAAGACAATGACCCAGTTATCTTCTTAGAACACAAACGTATTTACCGTGCTTTCAAACAAGAAGTTCCAGCTGGACACTATACTGTTGAAATTGGTAAAGCAAACGTTATGATTCCAGGTGATGACTTAACAGTTGTTACATATGGTCACATGGTTCACGAAACAATTGCAGCCTTAAAAGATTTAAATGCTAAGGGAAAAGAATACTCAATTGAAGTTATTGACCTTAGAACAATTAAACCTCTTGATACAGAAACAATTGTTAACTCAGTTAAGAAAACAGGTCGTTTACTAGTTGTATCAGAAGCTGTTCAAACTCTTTCAATTGCAACAGAAATTATTACACGTGTTAATGAACATGCATTCGATGATTTATTAGCTGCCCCAAGAAGACTTAATGCACCTGACGTAACAGTTCCTCTCCCAAGTCTTGAACCATACTTCATGGTTACAAAAGAAAAAATTGCTACAGTTATCGAAGAAATGTTAGGTTAATTCAATAACTTTTTTAGTTAAAGACAAAAGGCTTTGCTTTTTGTCTTTCTACTATTATTTATTAAAGATATAAATCATAATTAATATTTATTATTATTGGAGAAAAAACATGACAGAAGAAAACAAAAAAAATGAAAATACTGAAGACTCAGCACCAGCAGTTGTTGGTCAAATTAAAGTATCAAATGAATTGTTTGATGTTTCAACATTAATTAAAAAATCATCTAAAAAAGAAAATACTTTATCTTCAAAAGATGATGAAAAGCTTACACCAAGAGAAAGAGCTATCAAAGCAAGAAGAGAAGGAAAATAATATGGCCGAAATAATCAAGGAACAAGTACTTGAAGCTAAAGAAGTTCCTATTTCTGGAATTAGAAAAGCTATAGCAAAAAACCTTAAATCAGTTATGGAAACTGTTGCTTATGTTTCACTTACACTTAAAGCTGATGTTACTAATTTATGAAACCTTAGATCACAAGTTAAAGACAAAGTAGCTGCCGAATCAGGTGTTAAATTAACATTTTTATCTTGAATTATTAAAGCTACATCGATTGCCCTTAGTGAATTTCCTGCATTTGCAGCTAAATGAGATTCTGAAAAAGGAGTTACAGTTTACCCATCATCAATTAATATTGGTATAGCTGTTGATACCCCTCACGGTCTTTTTGTGCCAGTTATTAGAGAAGTAGAAAAATTAAGTATTATTGAAATACAAAAAGAAATTGTGAGACTGTCAACTTTAGCTAGAGACAAGAAATTAAGAATGTCTGATATGACTGGTGGTTGTTTTACAATCACAAATGTTGGCTCAGCAGGAGTTATGTTCGGTTCACCAATCATGAATAAAGGTGATGTTGCAATTACAGCTACTGGTGCAATTACTGAAGAGCTAAAATTAGTTGAAGGTCAAGTAAAACCTTCTAAAGTTATGTTCATGTCAATTGCAGCTGACCATCAATGAGTAGACGGTGCTGACATGGCAAGATTCCAAGGTAGAGTAATTAAATTGTTAGAAAACCCTGAAGTGTTAGGAGAATTTTAATATGTCAGAATGCAAAAAAACTTGTCAAACAAGTTGCCAAAGTGCTAATTCATGCGCTACTACTAGCAAATGTGCTACAAAAGCAAATAATGAATGAGTATTCAGCTCTGAAGGAAAAGAATACAATGGTCATGTTGATGCTGAATTTGACTTAATTATTGTAGGTAGTGGTCCTGGTGGTTATTTAGCAGCTGAAATAGCTGGTAAATCTGGACTTAAGACTTTAATTGTCGAAAAGGAATTCTGAGGTGGTGTTTGTTTAAATATTGGTTGTATTCCAACAAAGACTCTTTTAAGTTCAATTCACGCTTTAGAAACTGTTATTCATGCTAACAAATATGGTGTTGTAGCTAACTTTGAAGACCTTAAAATTGATAGAAATCAAACATGAACCAAAATGCATGAGAGAAAAGCTAAAGTTGTTAGCCAAATTTCAGGTTCAGTTAAAATGTTAATGAAAGGCTCTAAAGTACAAATTGAAGAAGGTGAAGCTAAGTTTTTAGGTGCCAAAGTTATTACTGTAAATGACAAAGTTTACAAAGGAAATAAAATTATTATTGCTACTGGTAGCACCGAAAGAAAAATGGAAAACCTTCCAGGATTTGCAGATGGTTATAAACGTGGTACTTTAATTACTTCTAGAGAAGGAATCAACTATGACAAAAATTTACCTGAAACACTAACTATTGTTGGTGGTGGTGTTGTAGGTGTTGAATTCGCTCAAGTATTTGCTTCTGCTGGTTCAAAAGTAACAATCATTCAAAGAGAAGGACAAATTCTTCCTGGACTTGATAAACATGTTGTTGCAGAAATTACAAAATACTTGCAAAATGTAAACAAAATTGACATTATTTTTAATGCTTCAAGCACAGAATTTACTTCTGATGATGCTCTTGTTTATGAACAAAATGGAGAAATAAAACAAATTAAATCAGATGTTACTTTAATTGCTACTGGTAGAATACCAGTTTCAGATGGTCTTGCTGAAGTTGGCTATCAATTAGGTCAAAGAGGCGAAGTTATGGTTGATCGTTTCATGCGCACAAACATTAAAGATGTTTATGCAATTGGGGACATAACTGGTCAAAACATGTTAGCTCATGTTGCTTACCAACACGCTGTTGTTGCTGTTCATCACATTCTTGAAGATACTGAATTTAATTACTGTAAAAAAGTTAAACCTGTTCCAGGTTGCATTTATACAGATCCTGAAATTGCTTTTATTGGAAAAACTGAAGAACAAGCTACAATGGATGGTGATGACTTTATTACAGTTAAATATCCATTTAGTTTTCTTGGTAAAGCTATAGCAGCTAACAAAACTGTTGGTTTCATTAAATTAATTGTTCAAAAAGATAATGGTCACATATTAGGAGCACATATTATTGGTCCTAATGCTACAGACTATATCTCTGAAATTGCTCTTGCAATGGAAAAAGGTGCTTGTGTAAGAAATATTACAGCTACAATTCACCCACATCCAACATTCAGTGAAATTATCTGAGAAGCTGCTAGATCTGCTGAAATGAAACTATGCGCAGAACATAGCAAAGAAACAAAATAATATTATTATTTTTTTAAAATAAAATGCACCAATAAAATTTGGGTGCATTTTATTTTAAAGAATAAATGTTTAGTGATATAACAGGTAAATTAAATCAAACATAAACAATTTATTTAAAATGGTTTTTATCCTATCTTACAGGGGGTCTTAACAAATTTATAATATTATCTTTATAATAATCATCGTAGCTAAGTTCATAATCAACATCGACACCATTTTCAGTATAAGGCATTTGAGATTTTAGTTTAGGTTCTACTTTTAAACCACCTGTTCAAGCATTTATACTTGAAATATTTACATTTGTTCCATCTGGAAGTACTGTAGGCATTATTGCGTACATTCCACCACCACTTTTATTCCCAATAATTTTTGCATTTCCAGATTCTTTTGCTCAATGGGCAAATAAGTTTGCAGCACTGAAAGTATTTATACCTGTTAAAATGTATCAATTATACTGTGGGAATCCATCCTTTTCATCATATTTATTATCTTCATTTGTGTCAACTCTAAAACTCATATCAGTATATTGATTTGATAATGTGTTAAATATGTACAAATTAATAGGTTTATTACTTAAAAACCCGGCAACTTGTTGCATAGCTAAAGAAGATCCACCACCATTAGTTGAAATATCAATAATTATATTTTTCACCTTCTTGTCTACATCATCTTCTCTTATCTTATTAATTGCTTCTTTAAATAAATAAAATGAATCATAAAATGGTCACTGTTCTCTTGGAATCTGTGAACTAGGCAAATGATGAAATTCATCAAACATAATTCTAGCCGTATCACCTATAATGTGGGTAATTTTTTCATTATAGTTATAACCATTAGGCGATATGGTTTGTCCTCTCATTTTTTTAATTTTAGATAAAACTTCACTTGATTTTTTATATTTTTTTGATAAAAATTGCTCGCTTAGTGATTGAAATAATTTTTCTGATTTCCTATAATATGAACGAGAAACCAGTGTTGAATGTAAATCATTTAAAACTTCATATCATAATTTTTTATAAGCTTCATTATAAATGTCGAAATTTGTGCTTAGTAATGATTCTTTTAAGTTTACTTTTTCAGATAATTCATAGAAGTTTTTAACACCATTACGACGATAAAGATCATTATTAACGCCATAAAAATAGTCAAACATAAATGCTAAAAAATTATAGTTATTAATTCTCTGTTGTTTGGTTTCTGTTTTATATCTATTTTTATCATAAAAAACTCTAAAATCAGGAATTCTATCCTTGTAAATTCTAGATGAATTAAAATCAGTTATTCTGATTTCACTTCCATTATATTGCAAATTAAAATACTTATTTGAGAAGAAGATCAAGTTAAGAACTGAGAAAGGTATATAAACCTGACCATTATCTACAATTAAATCTATATTGTGCTTGCCTAAATCAATTTCTCTCAATTTTGAATTATCGTCTAATAAAACATGTTTTCAATGTTCAAATTTTAATCTTGGATGTCTTTCAACGCTTGAAAAAGTAGGTTTCAAATACAAATTGTTATGATACATATATTTGATTTTGTCACTTTTTTCATCAAAAATAAGCATATTGTCGTTGTTAATTTTGTATTTTAAACTAGTAGCATTTGACTCTTTATTGTTTAAAATTGAAATATCAAAGTGGTCATTGATAAGCCTTGCCATAAAGTCAAAAGCAACATAAGTATCTTGATTTTTCTTATGTCTAAAAAGCTTAACAGTTACAAAATTATCTGGAGAATTTTGTTCTGAATAAATTGACTTAAGTTCAACATCTCCAATGTCGTCTAATGTATTTTCTTTTGTTTGATCTACATGTTTTTTTACAATTGGCTGTTTTTTAATATCTTTTTGAGTCTTTGATGTTTCTAACTTTGGTTTTGTATTCTTTTTATCATCAAATATATTGTTTTTTTCCCTTGTAGGTCCATCTATTTTTATAGTCTTAATCTGAGTTTTTTCATCATTTTTACTTGAAGCAGTTTGAATGTCTTGATTATTTTTTGAATGTGGATTATCCTCTGATTTTGTATATTTTTGATTACTAAAACATGAAGCAGAAACAGTAACTGGCAAAATGGCAGAACTAATAACAATCAAACTACTTTTTCATTTTATTTTTGGCACAATAAATCTCCTAATTTAACTCAATTTATTATATTACTAAATTGTTTATTCATATAGTAAAACATGCTCATAAAGATTTGGGCACATCATGTTTTGAAATTTATTAATAATTTTATAATATATTAACAATTTTATGAAATTATTGATATTTATTTTAAATTGTCAATCGTTTTAATAAAAAATATAGTAAATGAAATAATTCTCGACACATTTATCATTTTAAATAGCATAACGATTAATTGACATATTTTTGACATATTTATGTTTATTTTCTTATTTTAATACCTAAAAAAGTTATTTCATAGTTCACGTGTTTTTTCAAAACTTAGAAAAAATGCAAATAAAGACTTGTTGTATAGTCAACTGACATAATAGTTCCAAACATAAAGAAAAAAATAAAATTGTATATAAAAAGAAAATAAAAAAACTACCTTATGGTAGCATATTTGCTCTCTGAAAACTGAATAGTAATTATATGCTTCATTGAAATGTCATAAAATTCACATCTCTACTTTTAAACCTGTCAATTTATTAGTACTGGTCAGCTCAACACATTGCTGTGCTTACACATCCAGCCTATCAACCTCATAGTCTATAAGGAATTTCAAGGGAATACTTATCTCTGAGGAGGCTTCCCACTTAGATGCTTTCAGCGGTTATCCTTTCCGTACTTAGCTACCCAGCTATGCTCCTGGCGGAACAACTGGAACACCAGCGGTACGTCCACTCTGGTCCTCTCGTACTAAGAGCGGCTCTCATCAATATTCCAACGCCCACATCAGATAGGAACCAAACTGTCTCACGACGTTTTGAACCCAGCTCGCGTACCGCTTTAATGGGCGAACAGCCCAACCCTTGGAACCGACTCCAGCTCCAGGATGCGATGAGCCGACATCGAGGTGCCAAACCTTGCCGTCGATGTGATCTCTTGGGCAAGATAAGCCTGTTATCCCCAGGGTAACTTTTATCCGTTGAGCGACTGCCATTCCACAATGTACAGCCGGATCACTAAGTCCTGCTTTCGCACCTGCTCGACTTGTAAGTCTCACAGTCAAGCACACTTCTACCTTTGCGCTCTACATACGGTTTCTGACCGTATTGAGTGTACCTTTGAACGCCTCCGTTACTCTTTAGGAGGCGACCGCCCCAGTCAAACTACCCACCACGCACTGTCCTCCCACCTGATTATGATGGCAAGTTAGAAACTCAACATAACAAGGGTGGTATTTCAAGGATGACTCCACTGCTACTAGCGTCTCAGCTTCAAAGTCTCCCACCTATCCTACACATGTTAGGCCAAATTTCAATACGAAGTTATAGTAAAGCTCCATGGGGTCTTTTCGTCTTGATGCGGGTACCCAGCGTTTTCACTGGGACCATAATTTCACCGAGTCTAGTGTTGAGACAGTTGAGAGATCATTATGCCTTTCGTGCAGGTCAGTATTTAGCCGACAAGGAATTTCGCTACCTTAGGACCGTTATAGTTACGGCCGCCGTTCACCCGGGCTTCATTTCAACGCTTCGCCAAAGCTAACGCATCCACTTAACCTTCGGGCACTGGGCAGGCTTCACCCCCTATACATCACCTTGCGGTTTAGCAGAGAGTTGTGTTTTTGATAAACAGTTGCCCCTCATAATTTTCTGTGGCCTATGTTTTACCATAGGCACCCCTTCTTGCGAACTTACGGGGTCATTTTGCAGAGTTCCTTAACACTAGTTTTCTCGCTCGCCTTAGAATACTCATCTAGGGGACGTGTGTCCGTTCTCGGTACAGGTTTCCATAAACTTAAGTTTAGAAGCTTTTCTTGGAAGCATGAAATCGAATGGTTCTGCTCTAATGAGCTTATGCATCATAACTCCCGGTTATAGATTGCGGATTTGCCTACAATCACCAGTTGTTATTTACCCCTGAATCCAATAACAGGGCCACCTATCCTTCTCCGTCACTCCATCACATTTATAGAAAGTACAGGAATATTAACCTGTTGTCCATCGACTACGCTTTTCAGCCTCGCCTTAGGTCCTGACTAACCCTGGGTGGACGAACCTTGCCCAGGAAACCTTCCCCAATAGGCGTCGTAGATTCTCACTACGAATCGTTACTCATACCGGCATTCTCACTTCTTAACGCTCCACCAGTCCTCACGGTCTGACTTCATTGCATTAAGAACGCTCCTCTAACGTACAAATGTACCCGTAGCTTCGGTATCGTGTTTTACTCCCATTACATTGTCGGCGCAAGGTCTCTTGACTAGTGAGCTATTACGCACTCTTTAAAAGATGGCTGCTTCTGAGCCAACTTCCTAGTTGTTTATGAAACCTCACAACCTTTCTGACTTAACACGATTTTGGGACCTTAGCTGACGATCTGGGTTGTTACCCTCGCGAGCCGGGACGTTAGCACCCCGGTTCCGACTGCATAGCAATACACATTGGTATTCAGAGTTTGATTATAGTCAGTACCCCTAGGCGAGGCCATTCCATATTCAGTGCTTTACCACCAATGCTTAACGCTACACGCTAGCCCTAAAGCTATTTCGAGGAGAACCAGCTATCTCCAAGTTCGATTGGAATTTCTCCACTATTCACAAGTCATCCGGGCACCTTTCAGCGTACTACGGTTCGGTCCTCCACTTGGGGTTAACCAAGCTTCAACCTGCTCATGAATAGGTCACATGGTTTCGGGTGTACTTCAACATACTAATTCGCCCTATTAAGACTCGATTTCTCTACGGCTCCGCTTTTTTCCGCTTAACCTCGCATGTTAAAGTAACTCGCCGGTCCATACTGCAAGATGTACGCCATCACCCATTAACGGGCTCTGACTAATTGTAAGTAAGTGGTTTCAGAGTCTATTTCACTCCCCTCTCGGGGTTCTTTTCACCTTTCCCTCACGGTACTAGTTCGCTATCGGTGTCTGGTTAGTATTTAGCCTTACCGGGTGGTCCCGGCAAATTCAGACAGGGTTTCACGTGCCCCGCCCTACTCAGGATACAGTCAAGAGATTTAATGATTTCACTTACGGGGGTATCACCCTCTATGCCGCTTCTTCCCAAAAGCTTCTGCTATCATTAAATTTTGTAACTCTATGTAGTCTGTCCTATAACCCCATTTAAAATGGTTTGGGCTCTTTCTCTTTCGCTCGCCGCTACTAAAGAAATCATTATTTATTTTCTTTTCCTCTTGCTACTAAGATGTTTCAGTTCACAAGGTGTCTCACTCTATATCCTATGGATTCAGATATAGGCAACTAGACATTACTCTAGTTAGGTTTCCCCATTCGGAAATCCCCGTTTCATAGCGTATTTCCAGCTCAACGAGGCTTATCGCAGGTAATCACGTCCTTCATCGACTTCCAGACCCAAGGCATCCACCACAAACTCTTCCTTATTTAAAAGTAGTATTTTCCTATTGTTAGTTTTAGATTAGATGTGTATTTTAAGACATTTCAATGAATCATATTAAATATGATTTACTCGATGAATCAAAACAAATTAACCATATTGATTTAATTTTATTTTTGATGTCGTTGTAAATATCGAAAAATATTTTACTATTCAGTTTTCAAAGAACAAAGAGAGAATGTTCTCTCAAAACTAGATATAAGACTTTGACCTATAAAAAGTCACATGACGCTCTAATATATAATAACAGGTCTGTAAATTAATTGGTTATTAAGTTTTTATAACAAAAACGTGTACTCCGTAGAAAGGAGGTAATCCATCCCCACGTTCTCGTAGGGATACCTTGTTACGACTTAACCCCAGTCACCAGTCCTGCCTTAGGCAGTTTCTTTATAAACCGACTTCGGGCATTACCAGCTCCCATGGTTTGACGGGCGGTGTGTACAAGACCCGAGAACGTATTCACCGTAGCGTAGCTGATCTACGATTACTAGCGATTCCAACTTCATGAAGTCGAGTTGCAGACTTCAATCCGAACTGAGAACGGTTTTTTGAGGTTTGCTCCATGTCACCACTTTGCTTCTCTTTGTACCGTCCATTGTAGCACGTGTGTAGCCCCACTCGTAAGAGGCATGATGATTTGACGTCGTCCCCACCTTCCTCCCGATTACTCGGGCAGTATCCCTAGAGTGCTCAACTTAATGTTAGTAACTAAGGAAAAGGGTTGCGCTCGTTGCAGGACTTAACCAAACATCTCACGACACGAGCTGACGACAACCATGCACCATCTGTCATTCTGTTAACCTCCACTATGTCTCCATAGCTTTGCAGAAGATGTCAAGAGTGGGTAAGGTTCTACGCGTATCTTCAAATTAAACCACATGCTCCACCGCTTGTGCGGATCCCCGTCAATTCCTTTAAGTTTTATTCTTGCGAACGTACTACTCAGGCGGATCATTTAATGCGTTAGCTGCGTCGATGAATTTATCCATCAACTAATGATCATCGTTTAGGGCGTGGACTACCAGGGTATCTAATCCTGTTTGCTCCCCACGCTTTCGTCTCTCAGTGTCAGTATATGTCCAGTTAGCTGCCTTCGCCAAGTTGATGTTCTTCCTTATATCTACGCATTTCACCGCTTCACAAGGAATTCCGCTAACCTCTACATAACTCCAGTTTGCCAGTATCCAACGCGTTTTGGGGTTGAGCCCCAAAATTTAACGCCAGACTTAACAAACAACCTACAGACGCTTTACGCCCAATAATTTCGGATAACGCTTGCAACCTATGTATTACCGCGGCTGCTGGCACATAGTTAGCCGTTGCTTTCTAATAAGGTACCGTCAAGGCAACATCATTTCCTATGCTGCTTTTTCTTCCCTTACCACAGCAGTTTACAACCCATAGGGCCTTCATCCTGCACGCTGTGTCGCTCCATCAGACTTTCGTCCATTGTGGAATATTCCCTACTGCTGCCTCCCGTAGGAGTCTGGGCCGTATCTCAGTCCCAGTGTGGCGGTTCAGTCTCTCAACCCCGCTAAACATCATCGCCTTGGTGGGCCGTTACCTCACCAACTAGCTAATGTTGCGCACTCCGATCTTCTAGCGAAGCAAACGCTTCTTTTATATTAGAATCATGCGATTTTAATAAGTATTTGGTATTATCGGATGTTTCCACCCGCTATCCCAATCTAAAAGGTACGTTGAGTACGTGTTACTCACCCATTCGCCGCTATGCTATTGCTAGCATCGCTCGACATGCATGTATTAGGCACACAGCCAGCGTTCATCCTGAGCCAGGATCAAACTCTCGAAAAAATTGACTGTCATGTTTATATATCTAGTTTTCAAAGAACATTTTTTTCTAACCAATTCATAGTTAGCTTTCTTATTATATAACAATTAATTTTTTATCAAAATATTTTTTTGATTTTTTTTAAAAATTTTTTTGTTAAATAATTTTTTTAATTTAACGCCCTTGTTTATGAGCGTTAATATTAATAATAAAACAAAAAATTTAAAAACAAAACATTTTTTTAATTTTTTTAATTTAAATTATAAAATGAATAGAAAAGTAGCTAGTTTAATCAAAAACTAATAAATGATTTTATAGATATCTATTTATATATAAATTATAATAACTATATTAATGTATACATAAGTACAACAGGAGAATTACATATGCGTAGAATTATTTTTTCAAGGCATGGACTCAGATATCCTTTTCATGCTGAAGAAAAATGAGACACACTTTTTAATAAAAAGATAGTTTCTTGAAATTTTGACAAATCACTTTCGGCCCATTTAAGTGAAAAAGGAGCAATGATTGAATTAGCTTTTGGGCAGTTTTTAAAAAAATATTTAAATGTTACAAAAGAAACAACATTAAAAGTTATTGCAAACTCAACAAGTAGAACATTTGAAACTGCACAACTTTTATCGCTTGGGCTTAAACCAGCATCTGATACTAATATTAATTGTTTAGATAAAAGTTTTATGAAGGATACGCCTGATTTTAATGTTTCTCATGAAGAAGGCTCATCAATTGATATTAACCTTATTAAAAAGTATGATAAAAAAGCTGAAAAAGAAGGTGTGTTTAAAAAAATAAATGAGTTATTTAATTTAGATGCTAATTGTAGATACAACAAAGATGAATATTGATCAATTTTTACTGATGGATGATTTAAAACAAAAGGTAGATTATTTTATTCATCTAGTTTTAGTGACATTCTTCAACTTAAGTATTATTTTGGTCATAATTATGATGAGATTTTTAAATCTGATAATTTTGTAAATGATTTAAAAATTATGCTTAAAAGTAAGGATTATGTACTTGACTTATTAAGCGGAGATAAAGAAAAAATAATTAATAGTGATCATAGTATCTATAAATTAATTAAAAAAGAATTTAAAAACAATGATGACATAACATTAATTGTTGGCCACGATACAAATATAGCTTCAATTTTTGCAGCTCTTGAATTAAATATGCCTGAACATGGACAAATTGAAAAATATCCTATTGGCTCTAAATTAATTTTTACTATTAATGATGACGAATCATTTGATTTAGAATATTTATTTTATACCCATGAAGATATTCGTAATATGAATTTAGATATGCCTATGATTGTTAAAATAGGAAAGAATCTAAGATTTAAGTATTAATGAGCAGTTTTAAACTGCTTTTTTTTATAAAAAAAGTGCGCTTATAGCACACTTAATATTTATTAATTAAAGGTTTGTGAATTTACCGCCAGCTTTTTCAATTGCATCAATTGCAGATTTTGAAGCTGCGTGAAGAGTTACATTTAATTTTTTAGTTAATGAACCATTGCCTAATAATTTAACAGGTAAGTTTCTCTTAATTAAATTAGCAGCAAATAACGCATCAAGATCAACATTTGTATTAGTCTTGAAAGTTTTTTCTAAGTCAGCTAAATTAATAACTTGGTATTCAACATGGTTAACGTTTGTAAAGCCTCTTTTACCAATTCTACGGAATCAAGGTGTTTGTCCACCTTCAAATCCTAATCTATGTCCGTGACGTTTATTTTGACCTGATTGTCCCTTACCAGCTTGTTTACCTTTACCAGCAGCATGACCACGGCCAACACGGTGTTTTTCAACACGTGAACCAGGAGTAGGTTTTAAATTATTTAATTTCATAATAACATTTCTCCTTAATTAATTATAAAAGTGACTTAACGTCTTTATCACGGATTTCAGCTATTTGTTCAGGTGTTCTTAATTGTTGAAGAGCCTTAAGTGTTGCTCTAACAATGTTAGCTTTTGAACGAGAACCATATGTTTTTGAATAAATATCTGTATAACCAGCCAACTCAACAACAGCACGAACAGTGTTTGAAGCAACAATACCTTTACCTTTAGGCGCAGGTTTTAGCATTACTCTAGATGCTAAAAATTTAGAATGAATTTCATGAGGAACTGTAATTTTGTTAAAAATAGGAACTGTAATTAAGTGATTTCTTGCATCTTTAACAGCTTTTTTAATTGAATCAGGAACTTCATTTGCTTTACCATGTCCAAAACCAACACGGCCTTTTTTGTCGCCAACAACAACAAAAGCTGAGAATGAAAATCTTCTACCACCTTTAACAACTTTTGTAACACGGCTAATGTTAATTACTTTTTCACTAAATTCATTATTTGAATCGCCAAAACGTGTACGGTTTTTTACTTTAGGACTTCTAGGAGCTCTTTTGTTTGCAGCTTCTTTATCACTAGCTGTTTTCTTTTCTCAAATTTGTTTTTTGCCACCAGCAGGTGCAACTCTTTTAATACTTTGAGTACTTTTAACAGCTGATTCTTCACTTGTTATGCTTGAATTCATTTTCTTGTTTTCAACTTCAGTCATGATTAGAACTTAACTCCTTTTGATCTTACGCCTTCAGCAAATGCTTTAACTCTACCATGGTAAATGTATCCTGAACGATCGAATACAATTTCACTTATTTTAAGTTTTTTAATTGTTTCACCCATTGTTTCACCCAATTTTACAGCTGCTTGAATATTTCCATTGTATTTGCCTTTTTCTAATGTTGAAACACTAGCTAATGTTATTCCTTTAGAATCATCGATTAATTGTGCATAAAAGTTTTGAAGTGATTTAAATACGCATAAACGAGGTTTACTACTTGTGCCAATAATTGATTGACGTTCACGTCTATGTTTAACTTGACGTGCTTGATTTCTAGATAATGTTGCCATAATTTAAAATCCTTTCGTAAACAACTATTTAGAAGCTGTTTTTCCTTCTTTACGACGAATAACTTCATCTTTATATGCAATACCTTTTCCAGAATATGGAATAGGACGACGAACTGAACGAACAACTGCAGCAAATTGAGAAACTTCTTCTTTATTGATACCTGAAACTATTAATTCAACAGGTTTTGGAGATTCAACTTTAACAGTAGATGGAATATCTAGGTTAACAACATGAGAGTAGCCAGCAGAAACTTCTAAAATGTTGCCTTTAATTGTAAATTTGAAACCAACACCTTTGATAACCAATTCTTTTTTATAACCTTTTGAAACTCCAATAAGCATGTTTGAAATTAAAGCGTTTGTTGTTCCGTGTAATTGTTTTGTTGCTTTTTCTTCATTAGCTCTAAGTATAGTAACCTTATCACCTTCAACTTTAATAGCAATTAAAGGACTAAATGTTCTTTCTAACTTACCAAGAGGCCCTTCAATTAGTACTGTTGTACCGCTTTGACTTAAGGTTGTACCTTGAGGGATTGTTAATATTCTATTTCCGACTCTAGACATATTTACCCCCTATCAGATGTAGGCAAGCACTTCGCCACCTACATTTTCCTTACGAGCTTCTTTTTCTGACATAACACCTTTTGATGTTGAGATAATAGCTGTACCATATCCTGATAATACAGTTGGTAAATTATTGGCTTGAGCATAAACTCTTAATCCAGGTTTCGAAATACGTTTAAAGTCAATAATAGCTGATTTGTTGCCTTTGTATTTTAATGTAACTTCAAGAGCTTTGTCTTTTCCTTCGCCTTTTGAAACGAATGAAGAGATATAGCCTTCTTCAAGTAAAATTTCTAGAATTTTGGCTTTTTTATTTGAATGAGGAATTAAGACAGTTTTAAATTTTCTTTGGTTAGCGTTTTTGATTCTAACAATCATATCTGAAATAGGATCTGTTATAAACATAATTATCAACTCGCTTTCTTCATGCCTGGAATTCTACCTGCGTTAACTAATTCACGGAAGCAGATACGGCAGATTTTATATTTTCTTAAAACTGCGTGTGGACGTCCACATAATTCACAACGTGTGTAAGCACGTGTTGAAAACTTAGCATGTTTTTTTTGCTTTGCTTTTAATGAACTTTTTGCCATACTATCTTTCTCCTTTTACAAATGGAACACCAATTAATTCTAGTAAGCTTCTTGCTTCTTTATCACTATTTGCTGATGTTATTAATTGAACATCAAGACCTTTAATTCTACGAATTTTGTCAAATTCGATTTCTGGGAAGATAATTTCTTCTTTAATACCTAATGAATAGTTTCCTCTACCATCGAAAGCTTTAGGGTTTGCACCACGAAAGTCACGAATACGAGGCATAGCTACATTAATTAATTTTTCAAGAAAGTCTCACATTCTTTCTCTTCTTAATGTAACTTTTCCACCCATAGGCATACCTTCACGAAGTTTTCATGAAGCATTTGATTTTTTAGCACGGGTTTGGAATGGTTTTTGACCTGAAATTAAAGTTAATTCGTTTAAAACTTCTTCGATTGCTTTTGAGTTTGTAACTTCTTTACCAGCAGTCATGTTAAGAATGATTTTTTCTAATCTTGGAACTTCCATTACTGATTTGTAGCCGTATTGTTTAATTAATGCAGGTACAACATCTTTTAAGTATTTTTGTTTTAAATTCATAATTAAAATTCCTTCTTAGTTTTACGTATAATACGTGTTTTTTTACCATTCTTATCAATTTGATATCCAACTTTTGAATATTCTGCTCTTGAATTTTTTGTTGCTTTTTTAACTAATACTGCTAAGTTAGAAACGTGAATTGGAGCTTCTTGTTTCTTGATTGAACCACTAGCGCCTTGTTTTGGTTTAATGTGTTTTGTAACAATGTTTACATCTTTAACGATAGCTCTTGAACTTTGGTGATCTACAGTAACAATTCTTCCGATTTTGCCTTTGTAATTACCAGCAATAACAACAACTTCGTCATTCTTCTTAAATTTAACTTTAGCCATTATTTTCTCCTATAACACTTCAGGAGCTAGTGAAACGATTTTTAAATAACCTTTATCACGTAATTCACGAGCAACTGGACCAAACACACGAGTACCTCTAGGGGTTTTATCATCTTTGATAATAACAACTGCATTATCGTCAAAACGAATGTATGAGCCGTTTTCACGACGAACACCATATGATGATCTAACGATAACCGCCTTAACCACTTGACCTTCTTTAACAATACCATTAGGAATTGCTTTTTTAACTGAGCAAACGATTACATCACCAATGTTAGCTGTTTTTTTACGTGAGCCACCAAGGACTCTAATAACACCAACTTCCTTAGCACCAGAGTTATCTGCAACATTTAGTTTAGATAATTCTAAAACCATAACTAGTTATCTCCTTCAACTGATTGTTGTTTAATTGAAACTAGACGGAAGTGTTTTGTTTTTGAAAGTGGACGTGTTTCCATAATTGAAACAATATCATTTACTTTTGCAATGTTTTTTTCATCATGAACAGCAAATTTTTTGGCTACTTTATAACGTTTTGAATATAGTCTATGTGATCTATAACTTTCTACTTCAACGATGATTGTTTTATCACCACGAGCAGAAGTTACACGACCTGTTAGAACTTTACGTGTATTTCTTTCCATTATTTTGCTCCTTTTACTCTTGCGTTAATTTCGGTCTTACACTTAGCAATATCTTTTCTTATCACACTAATTTTGTGGCTTTGGTCAATACCAACAGTTGATTTTTTAAAGTTTAAAGATCATAATTCAGCTTCTAAGTCTTTAACTAACTTATTAAGTTCATCAAGTGATTTAACTTTTATATCTTTGTAAAGCATTATTCTTGACTCCCTTCATTTTTAGCAACAATTTTTCATGAAACTGGTAATTTGTGACCACCTAATCTAAGGGCATCACGTGCAACATCTTCAGCAACACCTGAAACTTCAAACATCATTGTGTTAACTTTAACTGCACAGTATCATTTTTCTGGTGAACCTTTACCAGAACCCATACGAACACCAATAGGTTTTGATGTTTTTGAAAAGTGAGGGAAAAGTCTAATAATAACTTGACCTTCACGACCCATTCTACGGGTGATAGCTATACGTGCTGATTCGATTTGACGAGCATCTACTCATGCTGATGTAACAGCTTGTAAACCTCATTGACCGAATTCAACAGTATTACCTTTGTGAGCTTTTCTTTTATCATGACGCACTACAAATGGCTTACGGTATTTAGTTCTTTTTGGTTGAAGCATCTTCTTTTACCCCTTCCAATATTTCACCTTTTGAAATTCATACTTTAACACCGATTGCACCATAAATGGTTTTAGCTGTTGCTCTTGCATAATCAACATCTTGTCTTAATGTATGTAATCTCATTTCGCCACGGCTGTAGCCTTCTGCTCTAGCCATATCAACACCATTTAAACGACCTGAAACTTGAGTTTTAATTCCTTTTGCTCCTGCTCTAAGTGCATCATTAATTACTAATTTTTGAGCAACACGAAAACTTTCACGGTTTTCAAGTTTTTGAGCAATAGCTTCTGCAGCTAATTTTGCGTTTAATTCTGGTTGTTTTAAAAGAGTAACTTGTAAATTAATATCAAGTGATTTGTTTTTTAAATATTTATGTAAATCTTTGGTAAGTTTTTCAATATTTGAGCCATTTTCTCCAAGTAATTTAGCAGGTTGAGCACTTCTAAGGTTAACTGTAACTTTTTGTGCTTGATTTCTTTTAATTGACACATTACCAATTTGGTATTTTCTAACTAATTTATCAAAGAACTTGTAAATTTTTGCATCAAGAACTAATGTTTCACCATAAGTTTTCTTTTCTGCAAATCATACAGAGTTAATTTCTTTAGAAACTCCATAACGGAAACCATTTGGATTGACCTTTTGTCCCATGATTACTCTCTTTCCTCTAATGTTACTGATAAATTAGATGTTCTTTTGAAAATTGAAAATGCTCTTCCACGTGAGCGAGGTTGATATCTTTTAAGTGTTGGTCCTTCATTAACTAAAACTTCTTTAACAAATAATTTTGAAGCATCCATTCCATGGTTGTTTGTTGCATTAGCGATTGCTGAATTTATTAATTTAACAAATAATTGTGAAGCTTTTTTGTTTGTATTATTAAGAATCCCGAGTGCTACTCTAACATCTTTTCCTCTGAATAAATCAGCTACTAAACGTGCTTTACGAGCAGAAACTCTTTGAATCTTAACATGTGCTTTAGCTTGTTGATTTTCCATAATTATTTCTTCTTACCTTTATCAGCGCCATGACCTGAATATGTTCTTGTAGGAACAAATTCTCCTAATTTATGACCAACCATGTCATCTGTCACATAAACATCAATAAATTGACGACCATTGTGAACTTGGAATGTTAAACCGATAAAACTTGGGAAAATTGTTGAACGTCTTGATCAAGTTTTAATAGGTTTTTTAGGAGCTTTTCCTTCAACAATAGCATCTACTTTTTTAAGTAAGCTTTCGTCAGCGAAAGGGCCTTTTTTAAGACTACGAGCCATTATTTGTTATCCTTTCTTCTTCTTAAAATTAATTTTGTTGAAGATTTCTTAGTTTTTCTAGTTTTAACACCAAGAGCTTTCTTGCCTCATGGAGTAAGTGGAGCTTTTCTACCAATTGGTTGTCTACCTTCACCACCACCATGTGGGTGATCGATAGGGTTCATTACAGAACCACGTACTGTAGGACGTACACCAAGGTGTCTACTAATACCTGCTTTACCTAATTGAACAAGTAAGTGATCTTCATTACCTACTGATCCAATTGTTGCACGACAACGAGCTAAAATTCTTCTTGTTTCACCTGATTTTAGACGTAAAACAACATATTTTCCATCGTCATCCTTACCTAAGATTTGTGCTGATGTACCAGCACTTCTTGCGATTAATCCACCACCACCAGGTTGCATTTCAATATTGTGTACAAATGTACCTTCTGGAATGTGTGATAGTGGTAAACAGTTACCAACAAGAATATCTGCATTAGTTCCTGAAATAACAGTTTGCCCAACTTTAATTCCTTCAGGTGCTAACATATATCTTTTTTCTCCATCAGCATATGCTAATAAACAAATGTTTGCTGATCTATTTGGATCATATTCAATTGTTTTAACAATAGCTGGAATATCATCTTTGTTACGTTTGAAGTCAATAATTCTGTAGTATCTCTTAACTCTTCCACCGTGATGTCTAACAGTAATTTTACCTTGGTTGTTACGACCTGCGTGTTTCTTTAAAATTACCATCAATGACTTTTCAGGAGCATGTCCTGATAGGTTTTTTGAATGATCAAGAGATGACATATTACGACGACCATTTGTAACTGGCTTGTAATGTTTTATTGCCATCTTTAATTCTCCTTGCTTAAAAATAGTTGAGGAATTTTTCTTTTAAGCAAAATTAATCCTCGTTATTATTTTTCTTCTTTTTTACTAGCTGCTTTTTTGCTTGCTTTTTTAGCAGCTAATTTTTCAGCAACTTTAGCTTCTTTAGCTTCTGCTTTAGCTTTTGTTGCTTTTATTTCTTCAGCTTTTTCAGATTCTTTTTTAGCATCTTGAGTTTCTTCTTGTGGATAGAATGCAATTGTAAATCCATCTGCTAACTTAACCATAGCTTTTTTATATCTATTTGTAAAACCATGGAAACGACCTAAATTTTTAGGTTTTTTGTCAACTTTAATTGTGTTAACATCCACAACTTTAACTTTGAAAATAAATTCAACAGCTTTTTTAATTTGGTATTTGTTTGCTGTGTAGTCAACTTCAAATGTATAAACGTTTGAACTTAAACCAACATTTGATTTTTCAGTGAGAATTGGTCTACGAATAACACGAGTAATTTCCATTATTTAATTCTCCCTTCAAAGTTGCTTAAACCTTCTTTTGATAATACCAAAACATCTGCTCAAACTAAGTTTTCAACTGATACAGATGTAGGTCTTACACATGTAACATTTGGTAAGTTTGCTACTGATTTATAGATAATTTCGTCATTTGTAACAATAAGAATGTGCTTTAAATTTTCAATTTTTAAGCTTGCTAATTTATTTGCAGCTTCTTTAGTTGAAATTTTGTTTAATTTAAAATCATCTACAATAACAGCTTTATTTTGAGCTAACAATGTAAGCGCTGATACAAATGCATTGAAACGAACTTTTTTATTAACTTTAAGTTTGTAATTTCTTTCAGGTGTAGGACCAAATGCTCTACCACCACCTACTCATATTGGCGATCTAGTTGAACCAGCACGAGCTCTACCTGTACCTTTTTGTCTTCAAGGTTTTTTACCACCACCTCTTACTTCAGCACGGCTTTTAACATCATGTGTGCCTTGACGTTGTGCTGCTCTATCAGAAATAATTGTGTCAAAAATTGCTTGAGAATAGATTTTTTCTGATGCAAAAAGTGTTTTGTTAAGAGATTTTGTATCAAAATCAAGAACTATAACTTTTTCAAAGTCTTTAGTTTGCATGCCACGAGTTCTAGAAGTTGAAGCATTCGCTTTAACTTTAGGACTTGTAGTTGTAACTTTACTCATTGTTCTTTTAGCTTTTGAAGCATCTTTTTTTGCTTTTTCTATTGTTTCAGATGTTACTTTTTCTGCTTTAGCTTGTGCTGCTGATTTTTTAACTGATGAAACTTCAGTTGCTTTCTTTATAGCTGTTTTAGTTTTAGCAACTTGTGCCTTTTCTTCAGCTTTTGTTACTTTTTTAGATGTTGTTGATTTTGTAGAAGTAGATGATGACTTCTTTGTTGTAGAAGCTTTTAATTCTTTTTCCATTTTAGCCATTATTTATCTCCTTCTTCTTTATCCTTAGCAGCTTGTTCTTCTTCCGCTTTAATGATAAGGGGTTCAAGTTCAACAGATGTCATACCTACTGTTACATCAATATTGAATTTTTTTGCCTTTTCAACAAGTTCATTCATTTTAAGAACTTCTTTAATATCAACAAGTTTAATAGCTTCTCTAGTTGGAAGTCCTTTAACTGCTTTTTTAATAACTACTAATGAATTTTTAGCACCAGGAACAGAACCCTTAACTAAAATAAGATTATTTACAATATCAACTTTAACAATTTCTAAATTCTGAACTGTTGTTTTAACAGAACCAAGATGACCAGGCATTGTCATACCTTTGAAAACACGGTTTCCAGAGATATCACCAATAGAACCAACTTGTCTAACTGGCTGACTACCTCCACCACCACCATGTGATTTAGGTCCAATGTGTTGATTTCATCTTTTAATTGTTCCGGCAAAACCTTTACCTTTTGAAATACCTGTTACATCAACTAACTCACCAGCTTTAAAAATATCAACTTTTATTTCATTTCCTAATTCGTAACCATTCATGTCACGAATTTCTTTTACGTATTGCTTAGGTGTTGTATTTGCTTGAGTGAATTGACCAGCTAATGGTTTATTTACTCTGTTAGCTTTTTTCTCAACAGTAGCCAATTGTGTTGCAACATAACCGTTTTTTTCTACTGAAAGAATTTTTGTAACAACATTAGGTTTAACTTCAATAACTGTAACTGGTAAACTTTTACCAAATTCAGTATAAATTTGAGTCATTCCCACCTTACGTCCTAAGATTCCTTTCATAATTTCATCTCCTTTGATTTTAATGATGACCATTGCTTGTTTAAAACAAGTTGGATTTTTTTATTTTTGTGAAACTTGTACTTCAACACCTGAAGGTAATTCAAGTCTCTTAATTTGATCGATTGTTTTTTCAGATGGATCTAATAAAACAATCAACCTTTGAAAAGTTCTACTTTCATATTGTTCACGAGATTTTTTGTTAACATGAACAGATCTCAAGATAGTAACAACTTCTCTTTTTGTTGGAAGAGGTACTGGACCACTAAATTTTGTATTTGTTTTAACTGCTAATTCAACGATTCTTTTAGCAGCAAAATCAACAAGTGAGTGATCAAAACTTTTCACCTTGATATTTAATTTACTCATAGTTGCCTCCTTTGTTCATTAACTGAACTTTACTCCATAAAAATTTCTCATCATTTCAGACAACTTTTTTAAAATGATGACAACCTTTTATTTCAAAGTAAATGTTGCACTTTCAATTATAGAGTAAAAGTTTTTTTCTCAAAATAAATATTTAAATATTTTATATATAAAATGAAAAAGATAAATTTTGCCCAAAAAAATAGACCAAAATTAACATTTTTTATTTTTTCTTCTTTGTTAAATTTTTAACAAAAATATTTGAAACACTAAAAAAAGTTGTATTTCTTAAAAAATAATTTTTTATATGATTGTATGATTATTAAAACAATCTTTTTTTATTATATAAAACATAGAGTTACGCGCACACAAAATTATTAATTAATAAAATTTAAATTTTAAATAATATATGTTGTAAAAAACAAGAAAATAAACATTTTTTATAAATATTTACATTACTTTAATGTCAAAAAAGTTTTCTAAATATTAAAGTTATTTAGATTGTAAAAAATAAATTAATTCTTATTTTTTCTAAAAGTGCTAAATAATAGAAATAAAAAGCAAAAAAAATAAAAAAATATAATAAATTAATGTATCATTTTAATAATTAAAAGAGATGCAAAACGGAAGGATTTTAATATGACAAAAAAAGAATTTACAAAGGCGATAGCTGAAAGACTAGAAGTTCCTGTTAGAGTAGCTGATGAATTTTTCGATGCATTTGTTTTTGTTCTAAAAGAAGAACTAATTGCTGAAAATAAAGTTCAATTATCAACACTTGGTATTTTTGAAACAAGAATTAGAAGAGGAAGAGAAACTATAAACCCTTTTACAATGGAAGAATTATCAGTTCCTGAAAAACGTATTGTTAAGTTTACACCTTCTAAATACTTAAAAGAATTAGTTAATTTCTAATTAAAGCTTATAGTTAATATAATTAATTTCAGGCAAAAAATCAACTATGCCTGGAAAAGATAAGGGAATATTTTTCCCTATTTTTTTTATTAACTCATATGTGTAAGTTTCTCCAGCATGTTTCATTAATTTATCATACATAACTAAATAAAATTCATCATACATAGTAAACATAATAATAAAAAATGCTAAACCTCCATTCTGCATAATTTTTAACAAGTAGTTTTTCTGATGTTCTCTAATGTTATTTTTTGGCAAAAAGCTTTCATTAGTGCTTTTTGCCTCAAAAGCGAGAAATCTACCTTTATAGCATCCTGTGTAATCAACTGTTGATTTTTTATAAATAAAAGCATCTTTTGCATATAGTTTATTGTCTTGTGCATTTAGTTTAGAAAACTTTATTGGTAAACCTTTTTTCTCTATAAATGCTATATTATTATTTTCATAATAACTAATGGTTTGATTAATTATTGTTTCTAAAAGCATTCCTCTGTTTTTGTGCATATACTTTGTTATTCGTGATTTTTTTATTAAAAAGAAAAAACGGAAAAAATAGGGAAATATAGATCATTTTTCCCATTTCGAAACATTTATAGGTGTTAAAAGTTTATGCTCATATAGTTTTTTAAATTAACAAACATATAAAATGGTTAAAAAATAAACATAATATTTATAATTTAAAAATAACTTTTCGGGATTTTTATGTATTTTTTACTATTTTTTTCCGTTTTTTTGATTTTTGAATCAAAACAAAATACTAATTATGAAAGGAAATTAAATGAAAAATAAAGAAATTCAAAATAATCAAAATGATCTAATTAAAAACACATTAAATGAAATTACTAGAAAATTTGGTCAAGAAGCCATAATGTTATTTACACAAGATAAAATAAATGAAAAAATAGAGACTTTTTCATCTGGCTCCTATCTTCTTAATGATGCGCTTGGAATAGGAGGTTATCCTAAAGGCAGAATAGTTGAAATTTTTGGTCCGGAAAGTAGTGGAAAAACAACACTTTGCTTGCATGCTATTGCAGAGGTACAAAAAGCAGGAGGAATAGCTGCTTTTATTGATGCAGAGCATGCAATTGATCCTTCATATGCTAGAAACTTAGGTGTTGATTTAAATACATTAATTTTAAGTCAACCAGATAGTGGTGAACAAGCTATGGAAATTGTTGATATTTTAGCTAAATCAGGTGCAATTGACTTGATTGTTGTAGACAGTGTCGCTGCACTAGTTCCAACTGCTGAATTAGAAGGCGACATGAAAGACATGCACGTTGGAGTACAGGCAAGATTAATGTCTAAAGCTATGAGAAAAATAACTGGTAGTTTAAATAAAAATAAGACAACTATTATATTTGTTAACCAAATAAGAGAAAAAATTGGGGTAATGTTTGGAAATCCCGAAACAACAACTGGTGGAAGAGCATTAAAATTTTATTCATCTATAAGATTAGAAGTTAGAAAATCTACCTCAATAACAGAAGGCAAAGATATTACGGGAAATGAAATTAAAATAAAAGTAGTTAAAAATAAACTTTCTGCGCCTTATAAGAGTTTTACAACGCAAATTTTATTTTCAAAAGGTATAGATTCAACAAATGAACTAATTGATCTAGCTACAGAAAAGGGGATTTTTGAAAAGAAAGGTGCATGATATGCATATGATGGCAAAAATATTGCCCAAGGAAAGAAATCACTTAAAGACTTTCTTAATTCGAATATAGAATTTAAAGGAGAAATTGAACAAAAAGTACTATAAAAAAGGCATTTTATATAATTTTTAAGGTTTATTATCTATTATTTTTATTTGTTATAATGCATATAATAGAATTGTAGGACAAATGAAAAACAAAAAAATTAACATATTGTTTATAGGGGACATTTTTGGACAACCAGGAATAGACACTGTAAAAAACTATTTACCTTATTTAAAAAAGAAACATAAAATAGATATTGTTATAGCACAGGCAGAAAATGTTTCGGGCAGAAAAGGTTTTGAAGAAAAAGACTATATTGAACTTAAAAATGTTGGTGTAGATGTTTTTACGCTTGGCAATCATGTTTGGGCAAAAAATGATATTTTGAATATTATTCACAATAATGATTTAGTAAGACCAGCAAATGTCAACCATAGTTATCCAGGCGAGGGCACAAGATTAATAAAAATAAATGAAAATATTACATTAAGAGTGACTGCTTTGATGGGTATTACATTTAATAAATTAATGAAACCATGGGAACAAGAATCAGCAAATAATTTTTTTGATACTATGGACACAATAATAAATTTTGCTGAAAAAGCTGATTTTCATTTTGTTGATTTTCATGCAGAAACAACTAGTGAAAAATATGTACTAGGTCTTTATTTAGACGGTAAAGTTGATGCAATTTGTGGCACCCACACACATGTACAAACCAATGATGCACACGTTTTGCCAAAGGGGTCTTGTTACATAACTGATGTTGGAATGACAGGTCCAAAAGATTGCGCAATAGGAGCAAATTTTGATGAAGTATATAGACATATGAGATACAATGAAAAGATCCCATTTGTCCCTTCAAATAATCCATGTCAATTTAATGCTGTTGTTATACAATTATCTACAAATAGAAAAAATAAAATTTTTCCTATAAATGCTGATTTATAGTTAAAAAAAGGACTTGCGTCCATTTTTTTAACTATTTTTTTAACTCATTTAATTTTTCAAAATTAAAAGCAACTAAAAATTCATATATTAAATCAAGAGTTGCTTGAATATCAACTAATGAACAAACTCCAATAGGAGAATGTAAATATCTTTGTGGAATACTCAATGTTATTGTAGGAACGCCACCTTGTCCATATTGTAATACAGCCCCATCTGTACCACCACCTTCAGCTATATATTTATAAGCTGGTATGTTATTTTTTTGAGCAATTTCAACTAACATTTCAACTAATTTAGGGTCTGTAATAACAGCTCTATCCTGTATTAAAAGTGCAACACCATTCCCTAATTTTGGAACACCTTTTATACAACCAGTAGTATCGTGGGATGCTCCTGTATCAATAGCAAATGCAACATCAGGATTAATAATCGATACACTTGTTTTTGCTCCTCGTGAACCAACTTCTTCTTGTACAGACCCAACAATATAAACATCATTCATAAGTTCTATGTCTTTAATTTTATTTGCAAGCATATCAATAACAGTCACTCCAGCCCTATTGTCCATTGCCTTTCCGGCAACTAAATTATTTGGCATTTCCAAGTACTCACCAGACATATAAACTCTATCGCCTACTTCAATTCCAAACTCTTCAGCTTCTGATTTTGATTTAAAACCACAATCAACAAACATTTCTTTTTCTGTTGGAACCTTTGTTCTTTTTTCTGCCTCTAAAATATGAATTGATGTGTGTCCAAAAATACCATAAATTGACTTATTATCCTTATTTGTAGTTACTTTCGCTTTTGTTCCTATTACAGCTACGGGTCAAATTCCCCCTACTGATGATAATAATAAATTTCCATTATCTTCAATATTTCTAACTAAAAAACCAACTTCATCCATGTGCGCAGCTATCATAACCTTTGGTGCATTAGTAATTTTAGATTTCTTGAAAATAATTTGAGAGCCAAAACCATCCTTATAATGTTTAAAATTATCACTTTTAGTATTTTTAACTAACAATTCAGCAACAGGTGATTCATATCTAGACATAGCCTCTATTTCCATGTATTTTTTTAATTTATTTTTTATTTCAGTATATTTTGACATTTTAATTCTCCAAATTAATATTTAATATCAAAATTATAAAACCAATTAAAATATAAATATGCAAAAAACAAACATACTTTTAATAAATATTAATGACTTAGAATATTTTCCAACACACAAAAATAAGCTACTAGTGCATCAATATGCAGGGGCTTTTAAATATTTTGAAAAAATGTGCCCAAATGTTCAAATAAATAATGACTGTTTTATATTAGAAGATTTAAAGCAATTTTTAAATTCAAATGATTCTCTTGTGGTTTCTAATAAGGACGAGTCAAGAAATACAATTTTTAAAAATATCAAATTGCTTGTTTTTAACACAAATGAATGATTTGAAAAGATGAATAAGCTTAAGTTTTTAAAATATTCAAAAATTAGTTACAAATTCATACTTGCAAATTTTTATTTCAACAACAATGTTGAAAAAATTGAAGAGAGTTTTAATGATTTAGATTATTTTTTTCATGAATTTATTGAAAAACAAGAATATCAAAAACATAAGTTTTTACTATTGATAATAGTAAACAGTAAAAATTCCAACAAAACCTGATTTATAGGGTTAAATAAAAAAGAAGAACTAAATTTTAAAACCAAAAATGAAGTTATAAACTATATTAATAAGATTTATAGAAAATAATAAATATATAAGGCATAAAAATGAAAAAAATAAGAATTGAGAAATATATTGGTGATTTAACTTCCCTAACAAGAAGTGAAATAAAAGAAAAAATCAAGAATAAAGCTATAAAAATAAATGAAAAGATTATTAACAAAAGTTGTCAAATTGATACTAGCAAAGATAGTGTTTATTTGGATGGGGAGCTCTTAAAATACGAACAATTTCAGTATTATATATTTAATAAACCTAGTGGGTTTGTTTGTGCTAATTACGATAGCAGAGATGCTACAATTTTTGATATATTACCTCTTTCCAGAGAAAAATTTTTTTCATATGGCAGGCTTGATAAAGATACTGAAGGATTACTGTTGATAAGTAATGATGGCAATTTTGGACATCAATTATTAAGCCCTAAAAATAAAATACCAAAAAAATATTTTGTTAAAGTTGCACAATCTATTGATAATAATGAAATAATGCAGAATAAAATGCCTATTATTATTGACAAAGACTTTATAATTGATAATTATATTTATGAGAAAATTGACAAAAAGAGCTGTTTTATAACTATATACGAAGGAAAATTTCACCAAGTAAAGAAAATGTTTGGCTCTATAGGAAATTCAGTTGAATATCTTAAGAGAGTACAATTCGGTTCATTGAAACTAGATGCTTCACTTAAATTATCACAAATTAGAAAACTTACAAAAGATGAAATACAAATGCTTAAGCAAGACATTATTAATAATAAAAAAAGTAACTAATTTCTAATTTACTAAATAATAATTTTAAATGTGTAAAATTAACAACTATCCCGTATTCATATTTTAATTGTTTAAGTACAAAAAATAGCGTAAGAATTTAAACTCTTACTCTATGTTTTTTTATCTAATTTATAAATTAGATTTCATTTGTTAATTTGAGAAATTATTTTCTATTCATAAACTTAAAATTACAAAAATAAACATATAATAAATTAATAATATTTATTTTGTACTAATGAATTTGAACTCTAACAATATCAGAAGCAAGTAGATTTACTCCTGGTTTAGTCCTTAACTCATAAGTTCCTGGTTTTAAATTCTCCAAGTAAATAGAATTAATATCTATTCAATTATTAGTATCAACAAGTCGATATTGCATATTGCTATCTACTCCAATAATTCTATTATTGTTAACCTTAACTTCTTTATCGATGTAAGAAGGTTTTGATGTACTAATTTTTTGAATTTGGGAAGCCATCATAGATTTAGAAGCTTTTTTTCTTACAGATATTTCTCTAGTACCAATATTATTTAGCTCTATTTCAGTAGTTTTTACATCTTGTCAAGGATCTAATCCTAAACGATATTCCATATCTAAATCTAAGTTCTTTAAAATGCCAGAATTGCTATTTATACCAATAAATTGTGCTTTTGGTTTCTCATGTCGTAATACATTGAAAGTTAATTTCTTATTTTTAGCAATATTAAATTTATATCCAATTTTGTAAACAGATAGTTCAACTTCGCACGAGCCAAAGTTATCAAAATTGCTTAGATAAACAAGATAATCATTACCAACTTTTTCAACATTTTCAATAAATGCATTTTTAACTCAAATATTTTCTTTCGATAAATCAGGAAGATTATCTCCATAAATTTTGATAATGTAATCACTTTTATCATTTGAAATTTTTTCAGCATTTAAGTCAATTGTTTTGATTTCACTTATTTTGCTATTATCAATTGAAAATGCATATGATAATGTTTTGAAGTTAATATTACGCCAGCCTTCGTGTTTTTTAACAAATTTATGACCTGTTTTTTCTTGTATTATTTTTTCAACTAAATCATGATCAGTGAATGAATTTCCAGTAACAAAGCTAACAAATTTTGATTCACTATTGTATTTTTCACTAACCTGCATTTCAACTATTCTACGAATATCTTCTTCACTTTTAATTAAATTATCTAATTTATAACCACGATATTTACTTCCCATCATTGATTCAAGGAACGGTTTTGTGTATCTTCTACCTTGTTTAATATCATTATCATTTACTAAAAAGTATGTATATGTTGTTCTTTTAACTTTTTTATTATTTTTTTGTCACTCAACATTAGTATCTCAAGTAACATCAATGTGATATCATTTACCTTCAATTTCAACTAAGTTTCAAATGTGCCATTCTCTTCTAACTTCGCCAACAATAGTTTTTGTGGGAATATTTAATTCATTCATAAACAATTCAAAACCTTTTGCATATCCAGCACAAACACATGATTTTTCAATCAAACAAGAATAAGCAGTTTGATCAGATATTAGATCTCCACGAATTTTGTATTCAACATTTTCAGCAATTCAATCATATGCCTTTAACACTTTATTAATATCAGAAAGATTATCTCAACCTTTTACAATTTCTTTTACCTTTGCGCGTGATTGTGCATCTTCATCAACACCTCTAATTTCATCATCCGAAAGAACTTGCACATAGGTTTTGAACAAGTATCCTTTTCACTCTGCTCAAACTTGATATGTCCGTTGTTCTTGTTGGTGTTTTTTGCCAGTTACAACCCCATCATTAGTTATGTTTATTGAAACGTCTTCAGGAGTTTGATCACTAGAAGAATAAACATTCTCACCAGGGTATTGAGTTCTTATAAATCATTTGATATCAGAAACAACATTACCTGATTTGTCAATTAATTCAAGTTTTTTTGGATCTTTACCATCTCCTCTAATAACAGTTTTATAATCTTTGATTTTATAATCTGGATGGGAAAAATAATTAGATGATAAATATTTTGCAGATAAAATTTTTTCTTTAATTTCGTCTTCTTTTAAATTTAATTCAGTAAATTCATGACTTGGTTGAGTAGGATAGAAAGAATTATCTACAGTTTTAGTTGGCTTTGCATCTGTATGATTTTCAGATTTACTATCTGAGGTGTTTTCAGATTTTATTTTTGACTCTTTCTCTATTTTTGAATTATTTAAAACACTATCAGATTGACCAACATTTAATTCATTGGTATCGGTTGTCACTTGATTTTTTTGCTCTTTATTTTGTGAATCTTTATCATTATTGATTGAATCTGTTGGACTTTCTTGTTTTTCTATTTTTGAATGACTATTTGTGCTTTCTAAATCATTAGACTGATTGACGTTATTATCTAATCCAGACTGTTTACTTAAAGAATTAGTCTGTAAATTTTGCTGATTAGTATTTTTATTATTATCAATATTATGTTTTTCATTATTGTCAGAAACTTCACAACTAAAAACAAATGAGCTAACAGATAAAATTGAAAGGCTTGGTAACAAACTTAGTGATAATGTTTTAACTTTACTTTTTTTCATAATGAACCATCCTTAAATTAAGTTCACGCTTATTTTACTATTAATTATATAAATATTTATACTAAATATCGAAATCAAATAAAACTCTCTTTTATCTGTTTTATATATTTAAAAATTTATATTTGATAGCCATATAAAAAATTAAAGTGATATTACTAATTAAATAAAAATACAAATAAATGATTAAAAAAGCAGCTATTTAAACTGCTTCTTTATTCTTTAGAAATAATAATTACTTCTTTTTTGATTGTTCTCTATTTTCATAAACAGAGGCATAAACTCTATTTCTGCTATGCTCAAATTTTACATATCCAGTAATAAGTGCGTATAGTGTATCATCATTTCCTCTACCAACGTTTGTACCTGGAAAAATCTTTGTTCCTCTTTGACGAAAAATAATTGATCCAGCAGTACAGAATTGACCATCGCCTAATTTAATACCTAATCTTTGTCCACGGCTATCACGCCCATTACGAGACGAACCGCCGGCCTTCGTGTGTGCCATTTCTTAATCTATCCTTCGATTTTTGTAATAACTACACGTGTATATGGTTGACGATGACCAAGTTTACGTTTATGAGTAGATTTAGGATTGTGACGATATACAACTATTTTTTTAGCTTTTCCTTGTTTTTGGATTTCTCCAAGAACCTTTGCACTTGATACATAAGGTTTACCAATCTTATCTCCTGCTAAAAGAACTTTGTCAAAAGTAATTTTTGACCCTTCTTCGCCTTCAACTTTTTCAATGAAGATTGTGTCACCTTCTTTTACTAAAATTTGTTTGCCTCCGGTTTCGATTATTGCTATCATTAGCAAAACCTCCCTATTTGTGGCTCATCTTTAAGGTGGCTAATTATATAACACTTAAACCTGTTCAGAATGGTTACAAAAAGTAACTTTCTTATTATATAATCAAATAGAAAAAATAGTAATAAAAAGTGCAAAAATGAGCATGCATTTTTACACAATATTAAGCTTTTTAGTAAGAAATATAAACAGGCGTTACTCTTGGAACTTCATATGTATTCCTAATTTGTGGTGAAGTTTTATTATCTCATTCACTAGATCCGGTACTTGATATTTTGCCTTTTGATGAATAGGATGCTTTTACTACACCAACAATTTTAGTTATTGCAGTTATACCCAAAGATATTGCAGCAGTTATTGTAGAAAAAGCTATTCCACCCTTTATATATTTCTCATCTGTTTGTGAAATTCTTTTAAAATTTTTATTCATTTATCTCCTTTCACATATTTAAATTTTTAAAAAATAAATCTTGTTAAAAAAGCGGAAAAAAATGGGAAAAGCCTTAAAGTTTTCCCATTTGGGTGTGGTTTTAATCCCTTTCTTTTAAATTTTTAAAATTTTCATTAAGTTTTTTCAACTCATCAAGAATTTTTTCTTCAATTTTTGGTTCTTCTTTTTTAACAGGTTTAGGGTGCTTAGACAAATATAAAGCTCTAAAATAAAAAATAACAACAAGAAAAACAAAAACCAAAGTCGAAACAATAATGAATGATATTAATGCTGCTAAAAACTTCCCAATTAATACGGGGCCAGCAGTTAATTTTGCAACATCATTTACCTTAAATGTATGGGCAATTGCTGACATTATTACATCATTCGCTAATGATTTAATAACTTCATTAAATGAAGTACCAAGCAAAAGACCAATTGCAAGCATGAGCATATTACCTCTTTTAACAGATGCTCATGAATCAGCTACAGCTTTCTTAAACATGTTTTAATTATATTTATTTTGCAAAATAAGAAAACAAAAAACAGCTTCTTAAATATAATAAACCCGAAAAGTTTATCCAATTTATTTAATTCAACTTTTGGGGTTTATTATAACTCTTTAAACATTATTTATTCTTTATTTTTTTATTGATATTAATCTTTATTGGATAAATTATTTTTAATTTTTTCTTCTAATGTATGTACTTTGCCTGGAGTTAAATGATATGCTTTATCTCCACATTTTTCAATTATTTTTTTGGCTTGTGGATCATCTGATTTCAATGTTGTATCAACAAGCGCAACTTGTATAACTCTATCATGTAATTTAAAAGCAGGAGAATGAACATTAATTATTGTATTAGTTGGCAATTGATCATCAATAAATTGATCATTAACCTTTTGAAATGTTGGATCAAATACATCTCCTTCAATAGGTTTTAGCTCAAAAAGCCCATATTTTTTGAACAATTCGTCAAATTGCCATGATATCATTCTATATCCCTTGGCCAATGATTTAAGCTTTGCATCATCACTTATTTCAGACTCAATGCATATTCTTTCAGTTGTAACTTTATAAAAGTTATAATAAGTGACAAATTCCTCAAAAAATTTTTGCATGGCATATTGCTCAACTTCTTTTTTTAATTCATTAGGAATGACAAGAGCTTTAGGTGCTTGTTTTTCAAGCTCTAATTTTTGCTCTAAGTCAGAAATTAAAATTTTTGATTTTTCAACTTCTTGTAGGATTTTTTCTTTTTCTTTAATTAATTTTTCTACTAATTTAGAATTCTTTCTATTTTTTTTATTCAATTTATTTTCCTGTTCAAAATTGCCGCTTTTACTTTTAAAATTATTTGATTTTTTGTCATTTATATCTGTTTTATAGGCATTTTCATCATTAATGCTTTCAGTAAAAGATTTTATATTTACAATGAATTCATAACTTCTATTTCTATATTTTTCAACTTTATAATTTTTTGGAAAATGAATAGAAAATTTATAATTATTCTTCTTTTTTTGTCCCAATAAATTTTTATCAAATCCTGGCAAAAATTTATCTTTACCTAACTCTAGATTAAAATTACTAACAGACAATGTTTTATCTAACTTACTATTAGAATCGTAAACATCAATATCCGCAACAATTATATTGCCATTTTTTAAAATATTCTTATTTGCATTTGAAACCATAAATCTCCTTTATTCTTCCTCTAATAGTTCTTCAAATAATTCAAGAGCTGAAATACCTTTTGCATAATTCATTCTATTTGTGCCAACAATTGACATTTCTTTTATTTTAGCATTGTTAAACTTTTTAGTAATATAAGCGCTATGATCACTGCCTATTGCGATCTTAATATTATCGTCATTTTCATTTTCACTATCAATTAGCTCTCAAATAGAACGATTTTCAATAGTATTAAGTATTTTTATCAAATCGGGCCTTGATATTTCTTTAGCCAGAATTATTTTATCTTTGCCATAAACTTCATTTTTTCTAACAAAGTTAAATTCAAATACTTGGTGGACATAATTTTCAAGTAATTGTTCATAGTTTTTAATAAACTCGGACAAAACAGGACCTAGTGCTCTTGCGGCTGATGATAATTTTATTAATCTATAGTCAATTAATCTATTACTGAATATTTTTGTAGCTATAGATAAATCTTTCATAGAAAATTCTGATGGGTCTATAATAATTTTATTTGTTATAGTTTTTCCGTATGAATCTGTAATTAAAACAATTCCTTCACTATCTGATAAAGGTATTAATTGTAAGCCTTTTAACGTGCTATCATCATTGCTTTCTGTAGTAACTAATGTAACACCAATTGACTCAGTAATAATTTTTGCAACTTCTTGAATTGTTTCTTCAACAGAAACTCTTCTACGCGCAAAAATATCTTTTAATCTTCCTTTAAATATTTCAACATCATCCTTTGTTAAATATTTTGCATAATATTTGTAGCCTTTTGCTGAAGGTATTCTGCCACTAGATGTATGCGTTTTTTCTAAATAACCAAGATTTTCTAAATCGTTCATCAAATATCTAACCTTTGCTGATGAAAACTTAATACCATATTTATCAATTAAAGACTTGGAACTAGCCGGTTGACCTTCCTCAATAAAAAATTCAACTGAATATTTAAGAACCAAACGTATATCCTTGCTTAAATCCAAACTATCATTTTTCATATTTATATTATATTAAATTTTTTAGCATTTAACCTATATGAGTGCTAATAAAAATATTTTTCTAATATATCTATATTATAGTCATGTAAATAAAATGAATAAAAATATATTTAAATAAAATAAAAAAGAGTGCTAAAAAATAACATTTATTAGCATTTAAAAAGATTAATAATATTAATAATAATTTTTTTGTAACAACATAACTATCTTAAACTCTTTCACCATTCAGGATCATATGGCACTGAATATTCTTTGCATAATTTTTTAACCGTTTTATCCCAATACTCAACACATTTGGCATAATTATTAAAATAAAAGTTAAGGCCTACAATCATCCCATTATTTGGATATGTGATTTTTGACATAACTATTAAATAGTGCAATAAAAGATGTTGTTCATATGTTACTAATATAGATTTTTCAACCTTATAATAATTTGATAATGTTGGTTCATTTTTAAATATAGCTCCGCTTATTTTTATTTCATCAATGTGATGCATACAGTAATTTCATTGTCCCACTTCATTTCTAAAATTTTTTAAATGTTTTCGGTTTTTTAATTTATTGTAATTGCCTAAAATAGCTCCTTTTTTAACAAATTTATCAATCGTGTCGTAATATATTTTTACTCAAATATTATCTTTTTGTTCCTTCATGAACTCTTCAGGGTATAAATAATTAAGTATTTGTTTATTAACAATAGATAGTTTGCAATTAGTATCTTCCATTTTATCATTACTATAATCAGATGTAATACCAGTTATAACACTTATGTCAGAATGTGGATAATCTTTTTTATTTTCTTTTTTAACTTTTTTATTATTTTTATACTTAAATACAAAAAATATTATGAACGCGGATATTTTTATCAATAAAATATAAAGAACAGTGTAAACAATAACCATTATCACTCCTATATTAAAATTTATAGTTACCATAATTATAAACATAATTAAATCGAAAAAATGTCTAGGATAAACACAAATTATTAAAGTAAAATGCGTCAAGTAATAAATCTTGGCGGATTTTACTTTAGGAATTTATGATATAGAGGAAAGCGTTGGTTAAGAAATAATAGATAGGTTTTTACATTATAATTTATAATGTAAAGGAAATTATGAAAAAGAAGTTTAAAAAAATAATGTTGGCTGGAGCTAGTGCAAGTGTAATGTTACCATTATCATTAACTAGTTGTTGGTTTTCACCTTCGAATTTACAATTTGGAAAACGAAGTGATGTTGGGAATGTAGGTAAAACTGGCGAAGGCAGCAATTCTTCTGGTAAAGTTGAAAAGGAAATAACAGCTGAAGAATTATTTGATAAAGATTATGTTTTAGTAAATACACATTTAAATAAGAAAGATTTTTTGAAAGATAATAATTATTACTATTTTGCAAAAGTTGCACATGATGAAAAGAAATATGAACCATGAATGTATTCTAAAGATATGTGAACAAGCAATGATTTTTTACCAAAAATTTTTATGTCGCTTGATGCACATATGAAGAATGAGCAAGATAGTGAAGAGTTAAAGGATATTAAAGATTTACTTAATGTAGATGTTCATAGTTTGTATCAAATAAATAATTTGAATAGAAATTATTTTAGAGATGATTTTAAGCTTGAATCACCTGAAATTGAGAAGCAATTTATTAAAGAAATGAGTCATTATTTAGAGCCTAGTAGTGATGTAAACACAAAAACACTTATTAAAAGATGAGTTGATGAAAAAGGAAATATTAAGTTTGATCTTGAAGCAATAAAAAATGTAAGAGAAATTTATATTCCATATTATGATGTTACTCCAAGAGGATACTTTAATGCATTTTTAAAAAATTGATATGAAGGAAAAGTATTCGAAAATGTTCCATTTGTTAATACAAAAGCTAGTGCTTCTAAATATGAATTAATGTTGGGAGATTCTAATTCATTTTCATTGTTTAATCAAATGGTAAAAAGAGAAAGTGTTTCTGGTAAAGCAGATGAACTTTATTATTTAGCTTTTACAAGAGGTATAGCTAAAGCTTATGGCAATGGTAATTTTTATGATTATTTAGAAAAAGAGAAAGATGTAATTGATGCTTCATTTTTGGTCAAAAAGAGTATCTATTATGAAATTTCTTTACAATGTTCCCTTTTATGAAACTTGAGCAGCAAATCAAAATGGAGCATATAACAGAGCTTATTTATCTTATTTAAAATTATTAGATGGTGTTGGATATATTAGCGGCAACTTTAAGAATTGATCTGAAATTAATGAAGATTTTAGAGAGAATTTTAAGGATAGACTGAATGATTTAGCAAAAAGTTTAGTTCAAGTGCTAGGAATAAGCGGCACATTGGGTGCAGAGATTGAAAAATATGGTGTAAGAAATAAAACGTATGTAAATATGTTTGCACCTACTATAAATAATGTTCTTTATGATTATGAATATTCATATGCTTGAGCTTATAGACTGTTGTATGAAATGGTTATTCCTGCTTATGCTGCTAATGATTGAGAGTTGCCAAAATTGTTATCTGATTTCTTAATTGAAATTGAGCACAATATAAGTGATAATAATCTTATACATAAATACATAAACTTCTTTTTAAATACAGTTTTAAAAGATAAAGATTCTAATTTTGAGAGTTTAACTGATTATAGTGATATGAACAGTGAAACTATTAAAAGCGAAGATTATAAAGAAAAAGCTAAAGAAAAGTTTTTAAATTGATTAGCTGTATGATCAAATAGACTTGGATCTAATATTAAAACTGGTGAAATGTAATTTCATAATACTTATCTAACTAATAAGATGCTTTTCTTATTAGTTTTTTTGTTTATTTTTTGAATGATAAGGAGTGAAAAAATAATGAATAATAGTGATTTTAAAGTTGAAGGTATTACAGAAATAGGTAATCATGTCCAAACTATTGGAAGGTCGATTTTTGGAGTTTTTGCAATTGTTGCTGTTTTAGCAGTAATAATTTTATCAATTTGAGCAGGTACTAGAAATGCAAGTGAAGATGATCCAATGAGAAGAAAAGCAAATACTCAAAAAATTTTATGAGCAGGTATTGTCTTAATTTTAATTTGTATTGGTTGAGGTATTTTTGAAGCTGTGATTAGAATACAAGCAAATTCAATTTCAAGCATATAGATGTGTTAATAAAAAAAGATATTTATTTTAGTGAGGAGGATAAATGCCAAGTTTCTTTACTTATCTTTTTGATATTTTTAGATATGGACCGGCATATGTTTTTTGAATATTATTAGTTTTGCTTGCTTGACTTTTATTTACTATTTTGTGTGTAGTTTTCTATATAGTTGATTTTTGTGCATTTAGATTATTAAATTTTGTTCTTTTTGGGCTTAGTCCTGGACAGAGCATAATGGAAGTGAAAGGACCAGAGCCTTTTTATAGATTTATGATAGTTAGTTCTATTATTTGAATAATTATGTTTGGCATTTTATTTATTAAATTTAGTTTTAGTGAGAGTGTTGAAAGTGTAAAAATTATTCGTAAAGCATTGGTATTTAGTGTTAAGAGCGCATTGATTTTATTAGTTTTTCAATTGTCGTTAGTGTTACTTAGTACTGTAGTTGATAATTTAACTAAGTTAGCGTCTGGTAATAATCAAAATTTTGGGGTAAATTTATCTAATAGTATTTTTGATATGTCTTATCCACCAGAAGTAAAAGGTGAACAGAATTTGCTAGTGGATGGTGGTTCAATTATTCCAATTTTAAATGGTAATGCAACAAGTTTTACTAGTTTTGCAAGCATTGCAAAAATTGTTGGAAAAAGTAATGCTATATTACAAGGGATATTAGTTTGTATAGGTGCAATTTTAATTGCTTTCCCATTAACCTTTGCAGGCTTTGATGCAATTGGTAAAGTCTTTCCAACTTTCTTTCTATATGTAATATTTCCATTTATTTTGCCATTATCATTACTGGATGATGGTAAAAAGTGCGAGTCTGAAAAGACAAGTATGTAAGCAATATGATGTCGCTCGGAATATTTTTAATTGGATTACAAATAATGGGTATATTTTTCTCATTAGTAAATCAATTTGTTATGAAGAGTTTATCAACTCAAATTTGAATAGCAGAAGCGCTTGTGATGATAATTATTTTTGGAGCTACTGCAATGAAATTTAAAGAAATTGCTGAAATCGTTACAGCATTATTTGGAACAAGTGTTAATAGTGGCAATACTGCAAAAGGCATTGGTGGTGCCGCAAAAGAGCAGAAGCTATTGGAGAAAAGAGAGCAAGCATTAAACAAAATGGATGAAAAGGCTTATTCATGAGAGCGAAAGCGTAGGAATTAAGAATGCTACAACCGAAGAGATTAAAATATAAAAAGCGCTTGCTACACGTAAATTAAGCTGGCGAGATATAATAGAGTTTTTGTTGTTTTTGCTACTTCATACTTAATTTCATTTGTTGCTTTTTGACCACTTGAACAAAAATGAAAATGATTAATAATGATATTTGTTCTACCTCTTTTATTAGTTTTTATTTTTCCTGCTGGTAGAAATAATTGTAAAGTTTATCAATTAATAATTAGAATGTTCAAGTTCAAGTCTATGCCAAGAAAATATAAAAGAGTTGTTGAAAATACTAAAGAAAGAAATAGCAGTGATTTGAATCCATATTCGACATTGATTTCAAAAGATGTAGTGAAAAATAAATCAATGCAGGGATTTATTAGAAGTAAAAGATCAAATAATTATTTTTCAGTCTTACAAATTAATGGTCAAAACATTTGAGCAGAAAATGAAGATACACAAATGGTGTTGGTTGAAAATTTTGCAAGATTATTGGATAGTTTTAAATATAAATTTAGTTTTGTTAAATCAGATGAAGAAATTTCTTATTCTCAAAATAAGAATTATTTGGACAAAATTAGGGAAATAAAAAATAAAAAAGGTAAAAATTTAGAATTTTGAAATAAATATTATGATGAAAATATAAAAGATTTTGAATCTATTGAAAGAAAAGATATTAAAAATGTTTTTTATTTAATTATTAATGCTCCATCACTTGAGGAGCTTGAGGAAGCATTTTCTACTTTTAATCAAAAACTAGATGATTTTGGAATTTTTACATATAAAAAATTAGAAGAATTTGAATTACTTAATTTTTTAAATAAATTGAATAAATTTAATCAAGATGAAGAAGAGATCAAAGCTTATTTGAATAGTAGTGGCATTTATGAATCTGAATATAGTTTAGATAGAATTTTTAAATATGATGAAGTTTCATTTAATGGATCTTCAATTACTATTAATGATGATCAATATAGCATAAAGTGTGTTGGTGCTACAGCCACAAAATTAAATAAAGAATGATTGGAAAAAATGTTTAATTCTAATGGAACTATTATATGAAATGCATTTCCATATAATGACCCTGGCATAGTTAATAAAATAGTAGATAGTGCTACTAGAAAAAATGCTGATAGAGGAAATCTAGAAAAAGCTTTGTTAATAAATATACTTCAAGCATTGAAGAAGATGCTATTGTAAATATGATTGATCAAATTCAAACTGATAATTTTAAGCTTTATGATATGAATATTTTTATAGTTATAAAGGGCAATAGTAAGTCTGAATTAAAAGCTGAAAGATTAAAGATTAGAAATAATTGGCTAAGAAGTAATTTTGGAATAAATGATTTAGTTTTTAGACAATTTGAGGGTTTTCTTGATGCATTTAATTATCCTTCTACAAAATTAGATAGAGAGTATTTTCAAATAACTTCAATTAATACTGCATGTGGTTATCCATTTAATAAGAAAATTTTAAATGATGGAAACAATTTAATTGTTGGTAAAGAAGTTAGGGATAGCGCAGAAGCATTAGTTTGAAATATGTTTAAGCTAGATAATAATAGAACTAATCATAATGTAATGATATTAGGAACTCCTGGAATGGGGAAATCTACATTTACAAAGAAAATATTAACAAGTGCTGTGGCTGCCAATAATATTGCAATTGTTATTGATCCACAAGCTGAATATTTGAATTGAGCAAAGGAATTAAATGGTCAAATAATTGATTTAGGTGCTGGAACTGGTAGTGTAATTAATCCACTACAAGTTAGAGCCTTTATAGCTAGAGATGATGACAATTTAGAAACAATAGATATTAATGCATTAGTAAATAATCATTTATCTTGGTTAAGTAAATTTTTTAAAATTGTTTTTGATGACGTGAATAATAGAAAATGATCTATTTTAGAAAATCAAATTATTAACTTGTATGAAAAATGAGGAATTTATGAATTAGATTCTTTTGATCAATTGGAGGCAAATAAATGACCAACAATAAGTGATTTGATTACAAGTATGCGAAGATTTTAAAATACCTAGTGATCATCATAATAAAGAAGAAAGAAAAAGGGAAATATTAGATTATGCTGAACAGCTAAGCTTTAAATTTGAAGACAAGGGCTCTTTAAAAGCTTTATATAATGGACATACTAATATTTTGATTGATAATGATGTAGTAGTTTTTAAAAATGATAATTTGACTGACACAAATGGCAGCATATTATCACAGCTAGGTATTATGATTTTATTGAGTTTGATAAATGAATATATTTTTAAAAATGCTTTAAATAACAAAATTAAAGTTAAAGAATATAAAAAAATACATAACAAGCGATTGTTAAGTATTAAAGAAATGCAAGAAATTATAAGATACTGTGCTTTTTGTATAGATGAAGAACATTTATACATTAATCAAAAAAATATAACAACACTTGATTATATAGCTGATACAACAAAATTAGTTAGAAAGCTTGATTGTGGAACAATACACACTACGCAAAATCCATCTGATTATAAGCAATCTACATCTATTGCTAACAGCGCTTCAAGAATAATTGAAAACTGTTTGTATTCATTTTTCTTTGGACTAAAAGATAATGATATTAATGCAATAAAAACTTTTTATAGAAATAGTAATCAATTATTAGATAGTGAAATTAGATTTATAGCAAGTAGGCAAAAAGGAAAAGTTTTAGCTACTATTACTAATAATGAGAGGTACAAGATAAATTTACACTATAACAAAATGGAAAAAGAGATGTTTTTTGATAAGGGAGAGTAATGATAGAGGAAAAAGATATTGAGGATAGCATTGTGTTAGATGAAAATATATCAATTCTAAGCGAAGAAAATATCTTGGATGATAATTTATATGTCAATGATCAAAAGAAGGCAAAAAGAGCCCAAAAAAGCAAATAAAGACAAAAAACTGATAATGATTTAGATAACGAAGCAAAATTAAAAACAAAAGCAGAAAAAATGAATAAATACAGAATTGTTTCAACACGTTTTACAAGTGATGAAGATTTAATGCTTTTCCAAAGATGAGAAAGCAGAATTAAATCTAAAGGCTTGAGTTCTTATGCTGAAATTCAAAATATTATAAGAACTCATATGGTAGAAGAGGAAAAAAGGGATTATTAAAAGAATTCAAGCAAGACTTATTTTATGTTTTAAGAAAAGCAATGTGAGCTTCTTTAACTCCTTTTTTGAATTCTATTAAAGATGAAATGAGATCTCAAAATAATGAATTAACATTTATAGATCTAAAACTTAATTTGCTGATTAATTCACTTATAAAAGACAAAGATAAAATTAATTCTCCTGATGCAAAAGACTTGTCAGAGTCAGAATATATAAAAATGTTAAGAGAAAAGGTTGCTAATAGTGATAAAAGCTATCAGAAAAGAATAATGAATAAAATGAAGCAAGATGAAAGAAGTTTAAAAAACTTTATAAGACAAATTGGGGAAAATAATTTTGATGATGTTATGCAAGAAGAAGCATTGAAAGAAGAAGTTGAAAAAATAAATTATGACTTTAAATTAAATGAAAGTGATTCGATTTCTGATGAAGAAATTGATTCATTGCTTGATGAATAGTGCGCGTGCTATAAATAAAAGCACTCGTGCTTGCACATATGAGCTGTGCTTGCATATGCGCAATAATTAATGTGCACATGCGTAAGGAATAAAATGAAAAAGAAAATTATTCAATTTTTAACTTTTTCTACAATAATTAGTACTCCTGTTTTAGCTATGTCTTCCAGCAGTGGAAGCAGTAATCAAATTGATAATAAAAATTTTGTTGATGTAAGAGCTCAATTAGAAAATTTAAAACAATTGCCAGATTCAAGGAAAACATTTAAAACTAGCAGTAGTTTCACCGTTAGTGATAAATATGAAAATATTTTAGGAAGGCCAATAATCCTTGGTATGGACAAAAAAATCGGTCTGGATCATGAGCCATACTCTATGATTTACAATAAAGTAACATCAATAGATTTTGTTACAAATGAAGATTTAAATGCTAATATTCGTGTTAATTATGAGTTTAACAAAGAAAGAAAAGGAAAGTGATTTTGAGATGAAGTGCCTAGAAGCGAATGAGGAAAAAATTTTAAAGGTAAAAATTACTATTTTTCATCTAATCCACTTGATGCCTATACATATAATCTAAAAAATAGCTCTAAATTTTATAATGAATACAATAAGCAAATAAGTGATATTTATTCAGATAAAAGCAAAGAAATTGAATCTTATACTTCTGAAATTAAGTTGCTTTCTGATTCTTTCATTAAGAGAATAAAGGAAAAAGAGCCCTTCAAAAAAGAATTTTGTGACCCTTCTTATGATGGTTATTATTATGATCCTGGTTGTCGAACCGATTTATTTCCTCGTAAAGTAGATTATTTCAATCATCCTTTTCATAATAATAATGGTTGAGAAGAATTATATTCTGATGATGTATTAAACAAAGAATTTATTTTTTGGCATAATGGATCTGGTAAAAAAGAAATTCATAGATTAGACAACGTTGAAGCTGATATTCATACAAAAATAAATTTTAATTATAAGAAAGAATTTTTTACTACAAATTTAAAGTATAAAGAACTTCCAAATTTAATTAGCAGTTTTCAAAATGCTTTTAGTTCTAAAAATTTTATTAATAGTTTTGTTTATTCATCTAATGGAGAAAAATATAGTGAAAATAATAGCAATTTAAAAATAAGTAATAATGCTTTACACCTTATTAGCGATACTATGAAAAGTATATCTAGTGATGAAATACAGAAATTTGAAGGAAATGAAAATTTAAATCATAGAGTAAGTAATAAAACAAAATTAGATAACATATTTAGCACTATTTATACTCATAATAGCAATGATTTTTCAATTAAATATAAATTCAAGTGAAAAAAACATGATGAAAAACATATAAATATTTTTGTTGAAATTCAGAATATTTTAAAAGATGGTAAAGATGTTCTTCCTGAAATAAAAAATATTGATAGAAATAGTTTTTATAAAGAAAATTTAAATAATCCTCATTTATTTAAAAAGTTTTTTACTGTTATGGATTCTTTGCAAAGCAGCAATTTTCTTGTATATAAAAATTTATTTGTGAATATGACTCCTAGTGATTCATATAAAACATATTTAGGAAAAAATCTTGGTGATAATTTAATAGTAAGCAATAATTATTTTAATTCAATAGGAAGAATTGATTCACTTGAAGAATATTTTAATGAACATCAAAATTTAGATGATTTTGTTAGGTCTGAAGAGCCTCAAAAACAAGATAATAAAGAAAATGAAATAAAATATAAAGATAAATTTTTTGATGGAACATATTTAATAAAAAATCCTGTTGACTTAATTTTCACTTCACAAGAGAGTGAAAATGATATTATGCTAATAAACGGCGAAAAAGTGCCTGTTTTAAATAGAAAATTTATAAAAAAATTACAAGATAAAAGAAAATTAATTGCTGGAGATAAAGAGCTTAAATTAGATGATTCTCAATCTAAAAAAGATAAAAAGGAAAATGAATATTTAGTTGAGTTATTGAGATATAAAAAAAATAGTAATAATGAAGGTGAACCTATTCAAAAATTTACAAGAATATATGAAATAATAGATAAAAAAATTGATCAATCTTTTAAATATTATGGCTGAGATCCCGAAAATAATTTTGAACAAAAATTATTAATTAGTCCATACTTAATTAATGAAAAAGGTGAAAAAATAAAAGACAAAGACAATAAATTAATTCCCAATAAAAAATATGATAAAAGAATAAACCCAAATACTGGCACTAAAGAGCAGGTTATTTGGTTAAGTAATAAAATGTTGGGAGATTTCGATTTAAAAGATTCTCTTTCATTTGTATATCCTAATTTGTCAAATTCTAAAAAAGAAGATATAGATTTTGGAATTTTTGCAAATAGTTCTGTTTTAGGAAAAGGAGCATTAAGAAATTTTGCAATTGATGAAAAATTTGATGATTATGTAGGTTATTATAAAGTTAAGCTTTTTGACAAAGTGGGCGATAGATATGTAAAAGTAGAAAAGCCTAATTACGAAGAGTTGTCAAGTGAATCTGGTAATAGTCAATTTTCTTATATGTCTGAAGAGGGAATTTGAATTGTTGCTGCTCATATAGCTGATAATAGTTTTGGTTTTGAAGAAGCTGAATCTATTAGTAATGTTTCTATTGTATTGATTGATGAAAATAATAGTCCTGATAGTTTATTTTTAAATCAAATTAAGGGCAAACTGTATGACAAAAATAACAAGCCAATAAATGACTACTTTTATGTATACACTCATGGCAAAAACTTTATATCTGATACATTTGTTAAGTATTTATTACAAAATGTTAAAGTGCCTGAAAATGAATTAAATTACTTACCATATGATAAAGTTATTAATTATTACCGTGATTATATAAATTATTTGTCTAAGTTTTCTTTGTCTGATGCTGATGATAACATTTACAAATATGATGATTTATTTTCTTATCCATTTGTCGAATGAAGTGAATTAAAAAATTTAAATGGTTTAACGTATGCTAATGAAAAAGATGAGAAGATAATAAATGAATATAGAGAAAAAGTAAAAAATCAAGTTCTTAATTATGTTTATAGAAATTTAAGAAAAAGTAGAGAGTTATGAAAAATAGGTTTTAAGTCTAATATTGATGATGGTGATTGGTATATAAAAGAGTGAAATACTAAAGAAAATACTGAAGCTTGGTTAGATGAAGCTCTAAATGTGGTTTTATTTGATAGTGATAATTTTAATGATTATAAGGGTTTAGAATTTACTGTTAGTGGTAAAAATAAATTTAGTAATCAAAGCAAAAAATTTTACTTAAAAAATAATGCTTGAAATATTTTCTATCCTCCTATTGATTTAAGTGTTCTAAATATTAACAAACAATTTACTATAGATATTGGAGCTAACTATTCTGAAGATTCAAAAGAAGTTTATAAAAAAATAAACGAAGAAGTTTTAAATATAATAAATAAAGAATTTGATAGTCTTGAAAATAACAAGCTAAAAATTGATAAAGATATTTTTATAGAAAATTTAGATAAGTCTATATCAAAATTAGTTAGAGGAAACAAAATATCAAAAGGCGTGAATTTAACAGTAAAGGGCATAAATGCAAATATTCATAATCAAATTTTAATAAATATAAAAAATATTGCAGCCCCTCCCAAATTTGATTTAAGTTTATTAAATAATGTTCTTTCAAATAATTTTGTAATTACCAGTGAAGGCAGCATTGAAAATTTAAGTCAAGAGATTGTTGATGGTGCAGTTGAAATATTAAAGGAATATGAACTAGAATATAAAAATGACTATTTAATTGCTCTTGTAAGTTCAAAAATATATAAATTGCCCCTTTTTGTAAATGATGAAGAATTGAATAAATATAGTTATACTGATAAATTAAATGAATTATTTAAAAAGAATAAATACATATCAATAAATGGAAATAAAGTTGTGGTTCCTTATGAAATAAAAGATCAAGAATTAAAAGCAAAATATGAAAATAATATTAAGCTAAAAGTAAAAGAAATTAATGATAATAATTTTGTTTCTCAAAATAACAATATCGCAAGATGAAGAATATTTACCTTAGTACATGGTAAGGATACAAAAGGCTTTTCATCTCTTGGGGTTATAAATAACATTAACAAAAACATAGTACCAAATATTAAAGATATTATTGATGATAATAAGGATGATCCATTAAAAAAAGAAAATGGTGATATACATGGACAAAAGTTAAATGGTAAAAACAAAATAACTAAAAAGATAAATTATGCTATTTATATAACAATTGGTATTTTCTCAATAGTATTAATAATTGGTTCAATTTATGCTATACGGTATTACTTGAATAGAAAAGGCTTTAAAGCCGGCAAAAGTCAAAAAGTAATGTCAAGAAGAAACAAAAAAATCAAATTAAGATATATAAAGATGTTGATTTCAAACTTCCTGATGGTGTATTAAGTGATGAAGAAATTGATGAAATATTTGTTTCTGACTACGTCTAATAAGGCGTAGTTTTTATTTTATAGAGCAGAAAATGAAGTAAACATTAATTTAATTTCATGCTGATTTTTTGCTAATTCAATATTCATTTAATATATTTATGTAATCTTAAATAATAAATAAAGGATTAAAAATGGATACTTTAATTGAATATTTAAATAAAAAAGCTATTGATTATAAAGATAGTGTAGAACGCAAAAAGCTTTACTATATTGAGAAGAAAGTTAATAGAAAAATAATAATTAGAGGTGTCGAATATTCATATTTTTTGTTTATGTATAAGTGTAAAAAAACAGGTAAAAGATTTGTTTATTACCATGATGATTTACTATTAAAAATGAAGCGAAAAAAGTATTATTTTGATGATGTAAATAGATGTTTGAATGATGGCTTATATGAAAGAAATTATAAGAAAATTGACTATCAAAAAACGAATAAAATACCATACTATATTTATCATTATTATTTTAAAAAAATGAGGTGTGAAATTATTAAAAATAGTATGAAAATCAAAGTACATAACGATATAAAAATTCCAGTACAAATAGACATTGATGATGCCTATTTTTTTGTACAGGAAAAAGGTGAAAAAAATAAGATAAGAGCAAGGGTTGCATTAGTTCATAGAAGCGTTAAAGAAAAGCATAAAATAGAAAATAAAACAGTAATAATGCAATTATCTAATACTAGTAAAAAGAGAAATGAGTTAAGTCAAAATAGAAATTTTATAGAAACAATTAATAATGTTTTAAGGGAACATTATCACTGCAGCAGTACATATATTTCTGGTGATGGAGCAATATTTATAGATAAAATAAATTCAAAAATTAACGGAAAAAGAGTGCTTGATAAATTTCATTTTTTTAGATTTATGTATGAAGTTTTTGGTTATTCAAAAACAAAAAATGTATTGAATAAGAGAATTTTTTCTTCCATTGGGAATCCTTTTTATTGCTTGAAAGAGTTATTCAATAAAGGTGAATTTGATGCCTTTATAGAGTATATTGACAAACTAATTGTATGAATAAAAAATGAAAAAAATAGAGTTTCAAAGCGGCTTGAAATTCAAAAATTTAAAAAATTTTATTTGAAAAATAGACAAAAAATTGAAAACATTATTGTGTTAAAAGATTATTTTGGAGGATGTGCTGAAACAATAATTGGACATAATTTAAAGCGCATTATTAATAAAAAATATGCTTTATATAATCTAGATACTATAAAGTTTTTGATACAAAAAGCACATGAAAATGAAAGTAATTTGATAATTATTTAAAAATTTATTTTAATTACTTTTTGTGCTTATTTTTTTAATTTTGTAATTCAAGCTTACACTTTTTTAACTTATCTATTTTTATATTAATATAAAAATAAGTTTTGCACTGCTTACAAAAGTGTAAGCAGTTTTGAATTAGTGCTTACACTTTTGCTATAAAAAGTTAATAAAATAAGTTTTATAAATAAAACTTAAAAGTCGTATAGCCGCTACGGTAAGTAGCTTTTTTGGGCTGTTACCTGGCCCTTTTCAAGGGCGCGCGCGTATGCGCAAAAGGAAAGTGTAAGCAGTTTGAAAATTAGAAAAAAAAGTTTATAATTATCATGAAACAAAAAAAGTAATGTTATTTTTTCTTACCCACTAAAATCTTTCACTTCCAATTTTCATTATTTATTCCGTTCAAATTCTTTTATTTAATCTTTTAAATATTGCTTCTAATACATCAACCACAATACTATTACCTGCTAATTTGTACAATTCTTTTTTTGGAATAGATAAGGCATTTATTTTTTTAAAATCTCAATCATCAAAACCCATTAAAGCCAAGCATTCTGACTCTTTTAAAACTCTCAAATAACAAGGTTCATTATTAATGAAAAATATGTCATTATCATAAAGCTTATATATACTTTTATCTTTTTCTGTAGCATTAACAAATTTAAAATGGTTTTCAATTTCTTGCTTTTTATAAAATGGTATTTCTTCTTTAAATACTCCTATATGGTGTAAACTTATTCATTTTGTTGGTATTGCCTTTGTTTTGTCGGTTATTAGTTTTACTTTTTTATTAAAATATCCGTTGACAATACTGGGGCTTTTTTTAAAATTTAATAAATATTTTTCGTCTTGGCAACCTTCTTTAACAAATTCATTTATATTTTTCATTTCTTGCTTTTTAAAATTTAAATTAAAAGAAGAAGGTTTATCTAAAAAACTTATGCAAAAAGTTCTTTCTCTGTCTTGAGGTATACCAAAGTCAGAACTATTTAAAACTTTATAAGCGCTTTGATAACCTAATTTTTTTAGTTCTTTAATATACATATCTAAAATAGGCTTATTTTTTTTATTTAAAATTTTTTTAGAGTTTTCTCATAATATAATTTTAGGTTTATATTTTGCTTCTTGAACTATTCTAAATACCTCTCGCAAGTGTGAAACATAATATGTACCAATTAAACGCTCAATTTCTCCATCTATTTTTTTATGCCCATTTTTATAAAAGTCTTGACATAATGAAGCATGCACTAGCAAATCAATTTTTTTATTAGGTAATTTATAATTTTTAATGTCTTTTGGTTTAAAGTTTTCAAAATAAAGACTATTGTAAGCTTTTACAGCTCATTCATTTGGTTCAACATAGTCTATTACTTCATGCGGTATATTTTGCTTTATTAATGCTTTTCTTACTGCTCCGATACCACCGAACAACTCTACAATTTTTATTTTTTTAGTAGTTTTATTTTTTTCTATCATTGTTTTATTCCTTTTTTTTAAGATTACAATGTATAAAATACTATTTATGATATACACTACTACAGAGTTTTTATACTCTGTAGTGTATATCTAAGTATTACTTGTAATATTTAGATATACCCCCCTATAATCCCCCCATAAAGGGGAAGAGTGTTAATACTAAACTTTTAATAATATTTTTTTAATTTCTGTTATTTGTCATTTTTTAATTTTGATTTTTTCTCTGTGGTCTGATATTTCAAAATTTAATTGTTTTATATGGTCTTTTAAAACCTTTCTGTTAATTTTTGACTGTTTCATATTTTCTCCATTTAATCTATGCTAAACTCCACACGCCTGCATATTCTTGCACTTTTTCTAAGCAATTATTACTACATGCTAAAAAGTAACCAAATTTGTAAAATTTCGATTTTTTTTCTTCATGACAACCATCACAAATATTTTTTTCTTTCTTAATTTTGTGATTCATAAAAAAGCCCTATACTGTCGTTAAACTTTAGTTGTGTGGTTGTTGTGCGACCATTTCTGTTTTTTGCTATTGTAATCTGTGGTTCTCTTAAATTGCTTATTATTTCTTGTTGTGGTTCATATAAAAACATTATTACGTCTGCGTCTTGTTCTATGTTTCCACTTCCTTTTAAATCGCTAAAGGTTGGTGATAAATTAGTCTGCTTTTTATCATATTCACGTGATAATTGAGATAAAACAAACATATTTAAATTATTAAATTTAGCTATACGTCTTAATTGTCTGCTTGCTTTTGCTAATTTTTCATATTCTAAGCCATTCCCTTTTAAGTCTAAAATTTGGAAATAATCAATAAAAATCGCTTTAATTACTTTACCAGGATTTTTACTGTTAAAAGTTTGTATAATTTCACTTATTTTTTCAGTGGTTAATTCATTATTTGTTTTTTCATCAATATCGAAAATTAAAAGATTTTTATTCATTAAAAAAGACTGAGCTTCTTCAATTTGTGGCAAAACATCTAAATTTTCGCAATCCGTTAAATTAATTGATATTTTAGAATTTAAAGCCAAAAATTTTTTATATATATCTAATGCTGAAACTTCTAAACTAAAAAATAATAAATATTCGTTTTCTTTAATTTGTTTTAAAACGTTATTAATTAAATTAAGTAAAAAAGCTGTTTTACCTACTCCTGGCCTTGAAGCTAAAAAATAAATTTGCCTTGGTTGTAGACCTCCTATATTTTCATCAATAAAAAAGAAATTAGTTTTTAGTGGTTTAATTTTATTTTTATTGTTTTTTATTAAATCATTAAATTTATTACTTAATTTTTCAAAATTTAATAATTCGTTAATCATTTTTTACTCCTATCCAGACTAAAGCACTAAATAGAATTAGGGGTATTTTTTTTCGGTACCCTCTTTATACAAGTAATTAATTTATTAAGTTTCATTTTATTGTTGGGTTGTATATATAAATATATTGTCCTTGTTTGGGTTCATTATTTAGATAATGTCCTTAACTTCTCAACTCTTTTAAATCATTTCAAAACTAACGAATAATTAAAGAATAATAATAATAATTGTAGTCATAGTGTATATATTAATTATTCCTTAAAAGGAATATTAATATATGCCTTGCTAAGTTATAGTTATTAATTTAAGTTATAAGATAGTTTTGAAATATAAAAACTTAATTAAATATTTCTAATAGTTTTTAGTCTTATGTCTTTGAATTCTATAAACAAAAAAACACGCTTATTTTAACGTGTTCTTTATCTGGTTTAAGCCCTGGGACAATTACTATATATAGCACTTTAAGGTGCATTATATATATATATATATATATATATCGGAAGAAAAACGTAAATTTATATCATAAAGAATCAATAATAAAACAAAAACAAGCTAAAGGTATTATTCTTAGCTTGTTTTAATAAATCGATTTCTTTTTTATTTGCCTTGTTTCTTAGCAAGTCTTTGATTAAATTTATCAACCATACCTGTTGCTTTTGTTTTTGTTCTGTCACCAGTATAAACAACGTGGCATCCTGAACAAACATCTATTGAAATTGTTTTTTTAGTTGAACCAAATTGAAATGTTTTTCCACAAGTTGTGCACGCAGCATCAATTGTAAAATATTGTGGATGAATATCTTTTTTCATAATAATTCTCCTTTATTTTTACTATTTTGAATAGTGTTCAATAACAAAGTTTTCTTTAACGTTTTGGTTCAATTCTGTTCTATCTGGTAATCTATCAAATTTTGCTTCGAAATTTTTAACAGTCATTCAAGCTGCTGCAGGTTTTGATTCTAAAGCAGCTTTAATTTGTGCATTATTTTGTGATTTTGTTTTAAGTGTAATTGTATCGCCAACAGAAATGTGCATTGAAGGAATGTCAGCATTTCTACCATTTAATAAAAAGTGACCATGATTAACTAATTGTCTAGCTTGTCTTCTTGTTGTTGCAAAACCTGCTCTAAAAACTAAGTTATCAAAACGGCTTTCAAGTAATTGAAGTAAGTTAGTACCGGCAACACCTTTCATCTTAATAGCTCTATTGTAAACCTTGTGTAATTGTTTTTCGCTTAAACCATAAAGAAATCTAACTTTTTGTTTTTCATATAAATGTTGACCATAATCAGATAATTTAACACGCTTATTGCCATGTTGACCAGGTGCATATGTACGTTTTTTGCCTTTTGAAAATTCTTTATCATTTTCAAGCAATGAAATGCCATAACGACGTGATTTTTTAAAAATAGGACCTAAATATCTCATTTTATTTTCCTTTCTTGTATGCATAAGAAGGAAGATAGTTTCTATTGATGCCATGCTATTCTAATGATTTCAGTCATTCAGCTTGCTTACTTTCAAATCTTTTGAAATAGCATACTTTTAGAACATAACTATCTGCTGTAATATGCAATTTATATTTTAATATATAAGTTAAAAAAACAAAGTTTATATTTTTAATATTTATATGAATTAAAACTTTCAAATGTAATTATTTGTGAATTTGACTAAAAAATCTATTTTATAAGCAGATAAGTCATCAATTCTTTTAAAGAATTATTAATTTTTTGCTTTTTTTAATAACTTTTTAATAAAAAATTTGCTTCGTATATAATCAAATTTTCAAGCTCGCATATTTTTATTTAATTCAAAACAAATTTGATACTCAATGCATATTTTGCTATTTTTATAGTCATACCACATTATCGTTTGGTGTTTTTTGTCGCTCATTAAAAATTTAGCGATTACGAATTTTTCGCTAATAAAAATATCAAAAATTTCATACTTATCAAATATTTTATTTTTAGCATTTTGTTCAATAATAGATTTAATTTTATGAACATTTCTGCTATCAAATTTATATTCTTTAATAATTGATTTGACTTTCCCAAAATTCTCACACAGAAGGTTATATTTAAAACTCAATAAGTTGTTTCTATTTGTATAACTATTCAACATCCAAACCAAACAAATTAAAAAGTAAAAATTATTATTTATTTTTGAATACCTTGGATTAGCATTTACAGAGTCCAGTGTGTATGCAAAAAGGCAATTTTCATCCCACAAATATTTATAAATTGCTGTCGGATCATAATAAACATATTTGATATTGTATTGATCAAGTAATTCAATAATTTGAAATGTCGCATTTTGGGGAATAACTACAAAAAGATTACTTACGTCAATAAATTTTGACCTTTTTATCTCATCAATTAAAAAATCTAAATAAATAAGAACTGCAGTATTTAATGTAACTTTCTTTAGCTTATAATTTAAATTTAAAGATATATCTAAATTAGTAAAACTATCAATGTTAATTATGCTTTGATATGGTCTTAAATTACTAACATTACTATGAAATAGCTTGTAAAAGAAATTATTTATTTTATTTTTTATAGTGTTTGATTTGATTTTAAAAGATGAATCATAATTTTTAAACAAATTCTCAATGAGCGTTAACGAATATAGATCATTTGTTAAAATCATATTTTTAGATCTATAGCGTTGTTTTACATTCGAAAATGCTTTTAAAATTTCGCTATTAGAAGCTTGCAATGTAACTAAATTATCTAAAGAAATTATTTTAGTTTCATCTGCATGAATGTCATTATTAATCTTCGCCTTAGTTGGATTAATAAAAAAACTTTTATAAACTTCTCTATATTCTTGTTCAGATATGTAATAATTGTTTTTTAAATCATAAACATAAAAGTATATAAAATCACATTTTCTGCCAATTTTTAATTTCACAACATAATCGATATTATATTTTTTTGCTGCTAAAATATCAAGACTTATATCTGTGCTACAATGACTATCATATTTAAATAAATTCTTGCGATTTAAAACATCAATATTTCATAAGGATTCAACTATATTATAGTGTTTTTCGTCACCTTGATAAGATATTAAAAAACTAGCATCATCTTTAATAATTGTTTTATAAATTAATTCAAATAAAAAAGAAATAGAAAAATCACTAATTGGATTTTTTCTATCACTTTTAATTAGGAGTGAATCACTACATAAAAAAAGCTCTTCTTTAGGTTCAAAAGTAAGCTTATTACTCATAAATTTCTCCTTTTTTCTCTAGTTTTCAGATTTTTTATTCTTCATACTCTTTAGTTTCTAGTGAAATTTCTTGAGTTGCAGCTATAATATCTTGAATATATTTTTCTGCTTTTTCTTTAGCTTCTAAATCTGTATCATCGTTAAATTTGATTATTTCAACAGCTTGTATTTCTTCATTCTTCTTCAAGTTTATAAGTTTAACACCTTTTGAAGCTCTACCAGTTGTACTTATTTGATTAATTTCTGTTCTAATTGTAAGACCACTTGTGGTAATAATTAAAATTTCATCTCCTGGATTAACAAAACGTGCAAATACTAAATTTCCAGCTGATGCAGAGTTAATACCCTTTACACCTTTGCCACCTCTTTTGGTTAGTCTGAACAATGAATGATGGGTAATCTTACCAAAACCTTTTCTTCCAATTGTCAAGATTAATTCACCTTCGCTACTTGATGATGAAGAAATACAGCTTTGGTTTTCATCTAATTTAATACCTCTAACACCTGTAGCAACTCTAGATAATGGTCTGAAATCTTTTGACTCAAATTTAATTACTCTTTGTTCATTATTTGCAAGTAAAATTAAGTCATCATCACCAACTATTGTGGCCCTTACTAACTCATCACCTTCTCTGAGCTTAAATGCATATTTACCATTTGCATTAATTTTTGCATACTCTTCAAGATTTGTCTTTTTAATGATTCCAAACTTAGTAGCTGTGAATAAATATTTATCGTTTGAATAATCATCTGCAGGAAGCATAGATACTATTCGCTCACCTTCATCAACTTTTAGTGATGGAACAATATTTATGAATGATGTCCCTTTTGATTGTCTATTTAATTCTGGAATATTGTAAGCTCTAATTCTATAAACACGGGCTTGGTTTGAAAATAGTAACAAATCAGTGTGGGTATTTGTTGTAACAATTGACGCTATGTCATCATCATTGTATGTTTTCATTGTAGTGATGCCAATTCCACCTCTTCTTTGTGTACGATATTCATCAAGACTTAATCTTTTTACATAACCTTTTGTGCTTGTAGTAATAACAATATCTTTTTGTGGAATTAAATCTTCATCATCAATTGCACTATTAATATTGTTGTTTATAAGTGTGCGACGCTTGTCGCCATATTTAGACTTGATTTCAGTTAATTCATCAACAATGAGATCAATTAATAAATCACGGTTTTGTAAAATTTTAACTATTTTATCAATCTCTATGCTTAATAATCTTATTTCTTCAAGCATATTATCAATTGCTAAACCAGTTAATCTTCCTAAACGCATATCAACAATAGCTTTAGTTTGCTTTTCACTTAAATTAAAGTGTTTTGAAAGATTATTTTGTGCTTCTTGATCTGTCTTTGATTGCTTAATAATTTTTATTACTTCATCAATGTTTTGAACAGCAATTTTTAATCCTTCAAGAATATGCATCCTATCTTTTGCTTTTTCAAGATCATATTGAAGTCTTCTAGTCACTACTTCTTCTTGGTGTTTTAAGTAAACTTCGAGAGCATATTTTATATTCAATAATTTAGGTTCGCCATTAACAAGTGCAACAAAATTAACATTGTAGTTTGTTTGCAATGGAGTTTGTTTATAAAGTTTATTTAAAATAACTTCAGGAAATTCGCCTTTTTTAACATCAATAACAATCCTTATTCCATCACGATTAGATTCATCTCTTAAATCTTGAATACCATCAATAGATTTATCCTTCATAAGTTGTGCAATTTTTTCAATAATTGCAATCTTTCTTATTTCATAAGGAATTTCAGTAACAATAATTCTACTTTTGCCATTTGATAGATATTCAATTTTTGACACAGATCTCATAGGTATTGAACCTTTACCTGTTTCATAAGCCTCTTTTATGCCTTTTTTGCCCATAATCATAGCGCCTGTTGGAAAATCAGGTCCTGGCATATGTTCCATTATTTCGTCGATAGTTATTTCAGGTTTTCTAGCTAGAGCAATTGTCGCATCTATTGCTTCAGAAAGATTATGAGGTGGAATACTTGTTGCCATACCAACTGCAATACCAGAGCCACCAGAAACAAGCAAATTAGGAAAACGAGAAGGCAAGACAGCAGGTTCTTTTTCTGATGCATCATAATTATCTACAAAATTGACAGTATCTTTTTTAATACCATCAAGCATTTCCATAGCCAACTTGGACATTCTAGCTTCTGTATAACGCATAGCAGCTGCTTGATCACCATCAATTGAACCAAAATTACCATGGCCATCAACTAAAGGATAACGCATTGAAAAGTCTTGAGCCATTCTAACCATAGCTTCATATACAGATGAGTCGCCATGTGGGTGATACTTACCTAGAACATCACCAACTATTCTAGCGCTTTTTCTATGCTGAGTTCCGGCAGTTATACCTAATTCATTCATGTCAAATAAAATTCTACGATGAACAGGCTTAAGTCCATCTCTTGCATCTGGCAAAGCACGAGAAACAATAACACTCATTGCATACTCAAGGAAAGACTGCTTCATTTCCTTAGCAACAAATATTGGAACTATTCCATTTTGTTCCTGTTCAATTAATTGTGGTTTAACTTGGTATTCTGGTTTATTTTGTGGTATGTCTTCCTCTTCATCATCATCTTTAACTTCAGTTGGTTTTTTAAATGCTATAAAAAGTTCACTAGTTTCTTCTTGTTCATCAACATTATCTAGATCTAAATCATTTTCAGATTTAACTAATTCTTTTTCATCATCAATTTTATTTGTCATAGCTCTTTGCTCCTAACATGATATGAAATATTTTTTATTAAAAAATATTATTAAAATATTAATTTTAATTATATTATAAAAAGACAATAAAGGATAACTAAATAAATATACATTTATAAGCATAATAAAGTAAGTGTTTTTAATAATTAGTGAGTATAATTTATTAAAAATAACTTTCAATTTTGGAGGAATAATGAGAAAAGAAATTAGAACAAGATATGCACCAAGTCCCACCGGCTATTTGCATATTGGTGGAGCAAGAACTGCACTTTTTTGTTATCTTTTTGCAAAACATTTTAATGGAACATTTATTTTTAGACTTGAAGATACAGATGTTAAACGTAATGTTGCCGATGGAGAAAGAAGTCAACTTGAAAATCTTGCTTGATTAGGCATAATACCTGATGAAAGTCCATACAAACCTAACCCAAATTGTGGAGCATACAGACAAAGCGAAAAAATTGCTAGATATCAAGAAATTGCTAAATTTTTAATTGAAAAAGGTATGGCTTATAAGGCTTATGACAGCTCCGAAGAGCTTGAAAAACAACATGCAGAATCAGATGCAAAAGGTATAGCTTCATTTCGATATGATCCAAACTGACTAAAAATAAGCGATGAAGAAAAGAAGAGAAGAGATGAAGCCGGAGAGTATTCTATAAGAATTAGCATGCCTAAAGGTGAAGTTTATGAATGAAATGATATTGTAAGAGGACAAATTTCATTTTCATCTGATGATATAGGTGATTGAGTTATTCAAAAATCTGATGGTTATCCAACATATAATTTTGCAGTTGTTGTTGATGATCATGATATGCAAATCTCGCATGTTTTAAGAGGCGAAGAACATATTACTAACACCCCAAAGCAATTAAGCATATATAAAGCTTTAGGGTGAGAACCACCTTTATTTGGCCATCTTACTGTTATAACTAACATGGAAGGTAAAAAACTTTCTAAAAGAGACACTTCTCTTAAACAATTTATAGAAGATTACAAAAAAGAAGGTTATCACCCCCATGCTATTTTCAATTTCTTATCGCTCCTAGGATGAACAAGTGCTGATAGTGCTGAAATTATGAATCATGAAGAAATTATTCAAAAATTTGATCCTGCAAGATTAAGTAAATCTCCTTCAAAATTTGACATTCAAAAAATGCAATGATTTTCTAAACAATACTATAAAACAATGAAAAATGAAAAAATAATAGAAAAACTTAATCTCCAAAACACTGAGTGAATGAATTTATTCATTGATACATTTAAGCAAAATTCTTATACTTTAAATCAAATAATAGAAGAAAAGAAAAAATACGACTTCCCTGATCAAAATAAGCCACATTTAGATAATGAAGACCTAGAAGTTGTAAAAGTATTTTCAAATGAATTAAGAAATGTTGACTTTTCTGTTAGTGAAATAGCTAATGCGATTTCTGAAACATCCAATAAAACAGGTAAAAAAGGTAAAAAACTTTTTATGCCTATTAGGCTAGCTACAACGTATTCTGAACATGGCCCTGAACTAGCAAAATCAATTTATTTATTTGGAAAAGATTTAATTATTAAAAGATTAAACGAATGAAAATAATTTTTAAATCGCTAGTTAAGCAACCAAATGTAGAAGATACACATGTAAATATAGAAGTTCAAGCTAACTGTGAAACATTTGTTGACGATAAATTGAATGAATGAAAAATTTTTACATTCAAGGAAAGTGAAAATGACATAGCTGTAAGATTTGAAATTTCTACTAATAAATTAAGAATTTATAGAGATAACGCGTCTTTAATTTTTGAATTAGGTGTAAAAAATCATAATTCAACTATAGATACTTCAAGTAAAACATTTATTCCTATTACGACACTATTAAAATCTATAGATTTTGAAAAAAATAAAGCTAATTATGAACTTTATATACAAAATAAAGAAAGTAACTCTGAGGTGTTGATTTCCGAATGCTTTGTTGAACTTGAAATAAAAAAATAGTCCAAACAAGGGCTATTTTTTGATTGATGATTATTATTTACTTTTGTTTTCTTCTGCTCTAGCAGCTCTTCTCTTGTCACGCGCTTCTTCTAATCTTAATTTATGTACTCTTTTTGCAGCACGTAATTTGTTTTTAATTCTTGTTACTTTACGCATTATTGCTCGCTTTCATTTCTAAATTTTAAGTATTATAAATTTTAGCATAAAAAAGTTATTTTAAATCATTATTTTTATTGACTATTTTAAGTTTAAATATTCTTTTATTTCTTTAACTTTATCAAGTTTTTCTCATGTAAATTCATTATTTTTTCTCCCAAAATGACCATAACATGCTGTGTTTTGATAAATTGGTTTTCTAAGTTGTAATTTATCAATTATTGCTTTTGGTCTTAGGTCAAAAATTGAATTTATAACTTCAATTATTTTATCATTAGAAATTACTCCAGTACCAAAAGTATCTATAAAAATTGAAACTGGTGATGCTACACCTATAGCATATGAAACTTGGATTTCTATTTTTTTAGCAACACCAGCAGCCACTAAGTTTTTAGCAATTCATCTACATGCATAAGCAGCTGAACGATCAACCTTTGTTGCATCTTTACCACTAAATGCTCCGCCACCATGATGTGCTGATCCACCATAAGTATCTACTATTATTTTTCTGCCTGTTAAACCTGCATCTCCAACGATACCACCAATTACAAATCTTCCTGTTGGATTAATCAAAATTTTTAAAGGAGTATCAAGATTATACTCCAACAACACTGGTTTAATTATTTTATCTTTTATCACTGTTTTAAAATTATTTTCGTCAAAATTTTCACTATGTTGACATGAAAATAAAACTGTATCAACAGAAACTTTATCTCCAGTATAATCTAGCGTAACTTGAGTTTTCATATCCGCTTTAGCATCCTGGAATTGACCATTATTCCTTAACTCATTAGCTTTATAAATTATTTTGTGAGCCAATGTTATTGCTAATGGCATGTATTCTGGTGATTCATCAGAAGCATAACCAAACATTATTCCTTGATCTCCGGCGCCAATTTCATCATCATCTAAAACAACACCTTGGGCAATATCAGGGCTTTGTGTTTTGATATTAGTCATAACTTTTATGTTTTCGTTTCTGTAACTGTCGTCAATAGAATAAAGAACTTTAAGTGCTTTAGTTTTAAAATCTACTATAGCGTTAGATGAAACTTCACCAGTTATGTAAATTTGATTACCTGATGCTACAGTTTCAATAGCCACTCTAGAATTCTCATCTTGTTTTAAATATTCATCTAAAATTGCATCACTAATTTGATCACAAATTTTATCTGGGTGTCCTGGTCCAACAGATTCGCTTGTAAATAATATTTTGTTCATAAAAAAAAACTCCTTAAATGCAAATGCATAAAAGGAGTTTACCTGCTTTAATTATACTAAGCATGTTGGATTTTATTCCCTTGCTATCCACCTTACTACTGCAGGTTGGCTTGTTTCACAGCTAGCTAAGCTCCACAACTCTTTATGCATTCTTATGAAAGAATTTTAACCTAAAATTTTAAACACGGCACAAAATATTTCATTTTTAGTTTTTTTTCTCGCTAAGGTTGTGATTTTGAGGTTTAAAAAAGTTTTTAAAAGACTCTTTGTAATGAATCCACATTTTTGAATCTGATTTATAAAATTTAATTTTTTCATTAGATTTATAAAGATAAAACTTATCAGATAAAATTCAAAAAAGTATAAATATAGACATTAAAACTATTCCTAAAAAGATAAAAATAAGTATATGGAAAGGTCAAATTAAGAAAGGTATTGTTTTAAGTATGTCATTATACTCATCTAAAGCAAAATAGAAATAATTGGTCTTTCATTCTTTTGGTGTGTTCAATGTGTTTGTAATGTAATTTATTACAAACATTGTTAAACATAGTGTAACAAAGAGAATTTGTGTCACTACAGAATCTTTAAATTTGTAATCAAAAGTTGAAATTGCAAATAGAACAAAAGGCATTATAAATACAAATAAATGAGCTAATAAATAGTCCCAAAACCAATAATTATCAGCACCAGTATTAACACCTATATTAGGTACAAAAAGTGCTATTATTGCAGCAGGAACTGCTATAAAACCATAGTATTTAATAATTTCAATTTTGTTAAAAATAAACGAAATCGATATAAAAAGAATCATTATCCTACATAAGTGAAATGGCAATACTTCATATTTGTATTCATAATCAATAATATAAACTAGTGAACCTCTTCAGACTATTCCTAAAAGTAATAATAATCCTAAAATTCTTCAAAATAGATGTTTTGGCACAAACAATATTTTATTTTGTCTACTGTAGTTTTCCTTAATTATTTTTCTAAATAAACAAATAATTATTGCACTTACAAAAAATAATGCAACTAATAAATAAAAAATTGATTGTGATGCGATAGCTCCTATTCCATTTTTGAATGTTCATGTTCCAGCTATATTGTTTTCTAACAATAATTCAGATCTAAAAAAATTAGACACTAGAATCCTCCTCCGAAACCAAGTTTTGTTAAATCTGAAAAATTACCACCTTTAATTTTCTTTGCCATTTCTGACATATTCTTGCTCATTTGCTCAAAATCGTTAATTAACTTATTATACTCTTGAGCACTTCTGCCTGAACCAGCCATTATTCTTTGTTTTCTTGAAGATTGCTTTAATAATTTAGGGTTCTTTCTCTCTTTTTTAGTCATTGAGTTAATTATAATTTCATATACTGCAAGTTTTTGCTCTGCTTCAGTAATTTTGTCAGAATCTATTTTTTTAGATAATCCAGGAATTAATTTTAAAATTTTAGACATTGAACCAAGTTTCTTTATTTGATTAAGATTGCTCATTAGATCATCAATTGTGAAGTTTCCTTTAAGCATCTTTGCAACCATGTTATTAGCCATTGAAGGATCAATTACTTCCTCAGCTTTTTCAATTAAACTCATAACATCACCCATGCCTAGGATTCTATCTGCCATTCTATCAGGATAAAATAAGTCAAGATTGCTAATTTTTTCACCAGTACCAATGAATCTAATTGGTAATGCTAATACTTTTGATAAACTAAACGCAGCACCACCACGAGCATCAGAATCAAGTTTTGTTATAACTGAACCTGTTAATTTTAATTTGTCATAGAATGTTTGTGCAACATTTAATATATCTTGGCCACTAAGAGCATCAACTACAAGAAAAATTTCATTTGGAGAAGCAATTTTTTTAAGTTCAAATAATTCATTCATCAAAGGCTCGTCAACACTTAAACGACCAGCAGTATCTATAATTATTAAGTCATTTTTATTATCATGCGCAACTTTTAAAGCATCAGAAACGATTTCTTGTGCAGAAACATCAGTGCCTTTTTCAAAATAATCAACTTGAATACTTTTAGCAAGCGTTACAAGTTGTGCAATAGCAGCTGGACGATAAATATCTGCAGCAACTAAAAGCGGTTTCTCAACTTGCTTCTTTTTACGTAAATAATATGCGATTTTAGCACAAGCTGTTGTTTTACCACTACCTTGTAAACCAGCCATCATAATAATGTAAGGTTTACTATTTATTTGAATTGGTCTAACTTCTTTTCCCAAAATTTCTACAAGCTCTGTGTGGACGATTTTAATCATAGTTTGCTCTGCATTAAGAGTTCCTACTAAATTAGCTTCTAAAGCTTTTGTCTTAACGTTTGCAATAAAATCCTTAACTACTTTCAAATTTACGTCAGCTTCTAACAAAGCCATTTTAATATCTCTTGTTACCGCTAAAATGTCTTCTTCATTTACAACGGTTTTGCTTGCCATTTTTTTAATTGATTTCTGAATTCTATTTTCTAAAAAATTTAGCATAAGACCTCCAAACAAATTAGGTTCTAATTAATAATTGAAATTGTATATAAATTTCCTAAATTTTTATAACCGATTTTTTGATAAATCTTAGATGCCTTGTGGTTATCATCATTGTAGAAGAGAACAGCTTTTTTTCCTTTTTTAGCTATTTCATTTGTTAATTTATAAACACATTGAGATGCATATCCTCTTTTTCTGTAATCTGCTAGACAAAAAACACCACCTATAACTGATACATATTTTGTTTCTATTAAAGATCCAGCATGGGCTACAACTTTATTATCTTTTTGAACAATAAATGAATTAAAAACACCTTTTTTATAGGATTCTTGGTAAATATTTAATTCTTGATCATAGTTAGAAATAAGATCTTTAAACTCATCAATATGCATTCTAGACTGAACAATCATTGGTATATGAATATAGCTAGCTTTTATAGCATCATTGGAATCCATATATATTGTCTTATCACATGCTGCTAATGTTTGTTTATGAATTTTAAATCTATTTGTATCATCATTGAAAAAAGATTCAAAATGTTTATAAACACTTTCATTTATGTTTATAGTTTTTATTTTATATTTTTCAATTAAGTCTTTTAACTCATTCGTTGAAACCAATTTATATGGATCATAAATCAAAAGGGTTGAATAATAAACAAGAGCAATTGAATCTATCAATTCCTTTTCATTTTTATGCAATAAAATAGGCATAAAAGGCGAATCAATTCCATAAGTTTCAATATCTCCGATGAAGAAAAAATTTAATAATTTTTCTTGTTCTAAAAAAGTCATAATTTCTTCATAATCATGTTTAGTTGCTTTATTAAAAAAACTCATTATAAACTCCCATTTTTTAAAAAAGCACCCTATCTAAGAGTGCTAATTATCATTTTAAGTAAAACAAGAAATTATTCTTTAATTGATGCTAACTCAATATCTATAACTTCTTTAAGTGCCTCAAGTTCAGCTAATGATAATGTAACGCCTTTGCTTGAACGTGTGTGATCTTCACTTCAATCTCTAATATCATACTTAGGCTCTCCGCCGTTTCATGAAATTAGATTTAATTCCTTCTTAAAGCCACCAGGTGTTGTTGAAATCACACCTAAATGACGGACAATTTCATTTGAAATTTGTGGTTTCTTGTATGCCATTTATAGCTCCTTAATCATTGCTTTTTATTTATTACTGTTAATATAATATATTAGTTTTAATTTTAAAATATTATTTTATATTAATATTAATATTTATATTATTATATTAAATTTAATTTTAATAACTGTAAATGCTTAAAACACACACAAAAAAACAAATAAGAAATTAGAAAAAAATATAATAACCAATATTTTCTAATGATTTTATAATACCAATAGGGAAAGGGTTTATATGAATATAGATTTAGAACTTATTAAACAAAAAATTCCAAGTAATATTTTTGAAAAAATTTCAAATATTAAACTTATTTATAAAGGTTTCCACAATTATACTTTTAAATGTTTATATAAAAATGAAATGTGCCAATTGCGTATACCTCCATCTAATTTAGTAAATCATGAAATCGAATCTATAATTCTTCAAAAATTAGAAACAACACTTTATTATAAAAATGGTGTCTTAATTAGAAAGTGGTTTGAAGGCGAAACTCTTGAAAATGTTAACATGAGTGCTAAAATTCAAAAAAATGTAATAAATAAAATTAAGCAGTTTCACACATTAGATGTAGATGTGCCCGAAATTAACTTTTTTGCCTATGGAAAAGGCACAAAAAGATATCAAGAATTAGTTAAAAAATACACAAATAAAGCCAATTTGGTCACATCTCACTGCGACTTATCTGCCAAAAATATTTTAATAAATAAATATAACGATATTGAACTTATTGATTTTGAATGAGTAAGAAAAGCTCATCCTTTTTTTGACGCTATTACTTTAGTTCAATCTCAAGGATTTGACAAAAAGATAGTTAAGGAAATGTTCAAAATTTCGGAAATTGAATTTGATGAAATGAGCTATATTACAAACGAATTTAGAGAAAATGCATATAAAAAAACATACAGTAATATTCTGATTAATGAAGATACTAAGAAACTTAATAATGGGTACACTAACACTTCATATGTTAAAAATGATTTATTTATCCAAAAAAAGAATAAAAATGGTTTTAATCATTTAAATCCGCTAAAGATTTTTAATGATTTAGAATGCGTAGAAAACGTTATTTATGAAGATGATGAAATAATAGTTCGTAAATTTATAAACAACAAAGAAATAGATTTTAATGATGAAATTATTCAAAATAAAATTATTAAATCTATAGCTGAAGTGCATTTAAGTAAAATTAAATTACCAAAAAACCAGATTGCTATTCGAATTGAAAAATATTTAAGAAAGTTAAAAAATCATTCTAAATTTAATGAAATTTTTAATAACGAAATAAAAGATAAAATCGTTAAAAATGCTTATGAATTAACTAATGAAGTCGCTAGTCACAATGATTTAAACCGTGAAAACATAATCATGAATACAAGTGGAAAAATAAAATTTATTGACTTTGAATATTCTTCTATGAATTCAAAATATTTTGATTTAGCTTACCATTGTTCAGACCTTGATTATGATAAAGACTCAGAGTTGAGAATTTTAAATTTTTATTCTAAAAATACCAAATTTGAATTAGACTTAAATGAATACTATAGAGTTAAAGCAATAGTTAATTTCTATGGCATTTCATGATCATTAACTTATAATCCTAACTTTAATTTTGACTGATTAGCCAAACATGTTTTGACTAATCTTAAATATTTAAAGTAGTTTTTGTAAAAAAATTTTTAAAAATTTAAATTAAAATGTTTTTCATGCCTCTTCTTTCTTTAATTTTATAGAAATAATGAATTGCTTTCTAACTTTACAATTAAAATGATTTGATTTTTTTACTCCAAATGATAGAAAAAAATCATTAAAACTTATATTTAGCAAATTTTTAACTAATCTTCAAACTATATGTAATAATTAATATATTATATTTATATATAAATATATATATATATTGGAGACTATATTTATGAGTAAATCTTCTAATGAAAAGAAAAGTAAATTAATTAAATCTGCGATCATTATTGGAGCAATAACAGCAGTATCACTACCTCCAATTTTAATCGCCTCTTTAGATAATTTGAGTCCTACTGAAATAAAAAGAATAGTTGAAGAAATTAATTCTTGAAATATTAAAGTTAATGACCAGATTTTAACATTAGACAATAACCAACATTCAGTTGATACACTTGAAAAAAGCATTGAAGATGCTGAAAAAGTGTTATTTGATGCGGAAAAAGCTATTAATAGTTTAGATAAAGAAGAATATAAGAAATATTCAAAAATCCAAAATGCTTTATCAGATACTAAAGCTAATTTAGCTATTTTAAAAGATAAAAAAGATGCTTCGAAATCTGTTTTAGAAAACAATAGAAAAAAATTAGATTTAATTGTTAAAGAAGCTACTGAAACTTCAAAAAAAGCTATAGAATTAGCAGAAAATACATTAGAAATTGATCTTGAGGGTTTAAAAGCAGCCAATAAAGAACTTGAAGCAGCCCTTAATGAAGTCAATGAAGCTAAAGAAAAAGCCAAAGATTCAGCAAAACATATAGATAACTTAATACTTTTAGCTAATAAAGTTAAAGTTGCAGAAGATAAAGTTGCAGAATTTATAAAAGAAATTCAAAAATTATCTAAAAAACAGTTAAATGATAAGTTCAATAAAGAAGTTCAAAAACATATTGATGCTTTAAAACAAAAAAATAATGAATTTAATCCAAATGATATGGATCTTGATTCTATTAGTGCATTTAGTAAATCACTTGAAAATGAAGTTACAAAAGGTAAAAGAGTTTATGAATTTATTAATAAACAAAATGTTGATGATAATACAAAAGCTAAAAATGAAGAATTAAATAAAGTTATATCTGATTCAGAAAACATATCTAAAAAACTCGAAGAAAAAGCATTAGAAATTAAAAGCGATATCGATAGCAAAATAGAAGCATTAAAAAATATAATTAATCAAGCTTCAAGCAATATTGATTCACACAATGATTTTGATGCTTTAAAAAAGGAATTTGAAGCTTCAAATGAGAGAATAGATGGCGAAATTTTAAACTTGGCCAATAAAGCACAAGAAGTAAAATACCATGATGCCAAAAATATAATTGAAGAATCGAAAACTAAGGACATTGAAAACAAAACTAAAGCTTTAAATAAAATGAAAGCTTTAGTTTTAGGTATTTTAGATGAATCTTCAAATTTAAAACCAGAGCAAATTTCTAAATTTAAAAATGAAATAGAAAATACTACCTTACCAGAACAATTAGAAGCAATCAGAAATGATATTCAATTAACAAATAAAAAAGAAAAAGCTAAGGATAATTTGAATAGTGGATATGGTCTTTTAACACCTGAATATAAAGAAAATTTAAACAACTTGATTGATAAAGCAGAATCTGAACAACAAATTAATGATATTCTTACACAAGCTAAAGAATTAGTTGACAAAAAGAAAACTGCACAAAATTCAATTGACAATGATTTCGAACACTTGTCTGATAATCAAAAACAAAATTACAAAAATGAAATATCATCTGCAGATTCAAAAGATAAAGTAGATGAAATTTTAGCTAATGCTAAAACACTAAACGATGAGAAAAAAGAAAAAATAGAAAACATTGAAAAACTTGAAAAATTAACTGAAGAAGATAAAAATAGATTTAAAGAAGAAATTAAAAATTCTGGTACATCTAGTGAAGATGAACAACAAGAAAATACACCATCTAAAGTTTTAGAAAAAGCTATTGAATTAAATGATTCCAAAAAAGATGCTTTAGATAAGTTAGAAAAACTAGAAAACATTACAAATAAAGATTCAATTAAAGAACAAATAAATAATGCTAACACAAAAGAAGAAATTCAAAGAATAATACTAGATGCTGAAGCTTTAAATAAAGATAAAAGTGATGCTAAAGAAACTATTAATAAATTAGATAATTTATCTCAAAACGAAAAACAAGAATATATAAATCAAATCAATAATGCTTCTGAAAGCACAAACTTTGAAACTATAAAACAAGAAGCTACTAACAAAAATCAAGAAAAAGGTCAATTAATTAATGAAATTGACTCTCTTGATTTTGCAAATAATTCTAAGGCTCAATTTAAACAAAATATTAAAAATAAATCTCTAGATGAAGCAAAAGCATATTTAGAAGAGTTGAAAACTTTAAATAAAAACAAAAATGAAATTAAACAATTAATAGAAAATCCTCAAAACAATATTCCTGAAGATGTAAAAAACAGACTAAAAGAATCATTAACTAATGCTGCTACTAAAGATGAAATTGATAATGTTAAAAAAGATGTTGAATTAGAAATAGAAAAACAAAAAGCTATTAAAGAAATTAAAGATCTTAATATCCAAGACAAAAATAAAGAAAAAGAATTCATTGATGCAATCAGTAATTCAAGCGATGAACAAGAAATTAAATCTATTGTTGAAGCTGCTAAAGGTAATTTATTAGAAGCAGCTAAATTAAGAGCTGAGTCAAAAATTAAAAAAATAGATTTCATTAGTGATGTTAAAATTCAAGAAATAAAAAATGAGCTAAAACAAATAAATGATTCAAATAAAGATCAAATATTGCAGAAAGTCGAAGATCTTTTAATTGAAAACAATAAGAAAAAAGAATTATTTGAATCTAATATTGCTAACAATTCAGACTTATTTACTCCAGAATATATTAACCAAATTAAAACTAATATAAAAAATGAAGATAATGATCAAAATTTAACAAAAATAAAAGATGATTTTATTACCTTAAACAACAATAAAAAAGATTTAAAAGAAAAAATTAATAATAAAAGTGATTTTAAATACTTAGGTGATAATAACATAGAAAAATTTAATAAAGAACTTATCCAGAAAGTAAATAATGAAGAAGTTGAGCAACTAAAACAAGAAATAAATGAATTAAATAATATTAAAAAAGATTTATTTGAAAAAGTAGAAAAATTAGATGGTGTTTCAACTGAAGAAATTAATGAAGCTAAAAATAAAATTAAAGAAGCTCCAGATAAAGATGAAGCTTTAAAAATATTTGAAGAATTAGAACATAAGTCTAAAAAAGAAAATGCTAAAAAGGAAATTGAAAAATTAAGCAATTTATCAAAAGAAATTGCCCAAAAACACTTTATAGATCTCATAAATAAAGCAAATAAAGATGATATAGATAATATTGTAGAAAATGCAAATAAAATCAATAAAATAAATGAAAATAACATTAATGAATTAAAGAAATTACCACTATTAAATCAGAACTACTTAACAGATTCAGAAAATAAAATTAAAAATAATACTTCTGATAGTATGCAAAATTCAGTTCTTAATGTTTCTAGAGAGTTATCAAGGAAAAAAACTGAAACACAAAATGAAATAAAAAATCAACAAAAATCATTAACTGAATCTCAAAATGAAGTAATACAATCATTATTAACTAATGCTAATAATGATAATGAAATTGAAAATGTTAAAAAAGAAGCTGAACTTTGAAACATCCAAAATGAAGCTCAAAAATACTTAGAAAACACAAACAATATTTATCTTAATGATCAAGAAAAGACCCAATTACTAAGAGAAATTAAAGATTCCAGAGAATCTGCAGTTGCTAAGGCCAAGTTCGACGAAATCAAGAGAAAAAATGAAATAAAAAAAACATATTATAATGATCTTGATGCTTACAAATCATCATTTGTTGATAGTGTAATAGAAACAAAAAAACTTGAGATCAAAAACAGTGATGAAAATAATGCAAAAATAATTCATGACGAATTGAAAAATTTAGATACAAATTTAAAATCAGCTAAGACAAATGGCAATAAATTAATTGATAATGAATTCAATTCTAATTCCATTAATACTTCTAGAAGAGATTTTTATAAAAACTTAATTTCAGAATTAAAATACAATGAAGAACTTCTTGCAAAAAATAACAAAGAAGATTACATGAAGCAAGAAATTAACAAAATAGTAGAAGTAGCCAAAAAAGAAGCAGTTCTTTTTAGCAACAATGACAATCGCCTACTTCTTAATGATTCAGAAAAAAATAATTTTAAACAAGAAATTAACAAAATTGCTTCTAATACAATGTCAAATAAGACAGAAGCTTTAAACAAAATCCAAAAAATTCTAAGTAATGTTGACCAATTACACAAAGATAAAGAAAACATATCAAAAAAAATTGATAGATTATCTTTTGTAAAAGAAGATTTAAAAAATAGAGCTAAAAGTAATATTAAAAATCAAACTAAAAAGCAAGCTCAAAATAAATTAAATGAGTTAAAAAAACTAAACACTGAAATAAATAAATCGATCAAAAGACTTGATACTGCAGAATTTTCACAACTATCTCCTGAAAGTAAAAATAATTACAAACAAGAAATTAAGAATGTTAATGCATTAAATAATATACAGCCAATTATTAATAGAGCTAAAACAGAAGTTAATTTTATTAAAGCTAAAAATAGAATAAGCGAAATTAATAGACTTTCATTTTTAAGTCGTGACGAAAAAAATCAACTTATTAGAGAAGCTCAACAATATTCCAACCATGATGATTACAATAAAATAAATCAAAAAGTTGATGAAGCAATAAGAAAAAATACAGAAAAAAATAATTGAATTAAAGAAATCAGAAAATATGATTTACTAACTCAAATTTGAAAAACTAATAGTGAAGATTATATTAAAGTAAATAGTTATGAAGTTGCAAAAAATAGATTTAATAAACTAAAACAGGCACAAGAATTGAAAAAAGAAAGAGAAAGAAATATAAATTCTCTTCCAAATGAACTGCCAAGTTGAGTTAAAAACCAATTAATTGAACAATTAAAAAGTAAAGATTATATTGACAATTTTAGCAATTATGATACTAAACACTTAAATGACATTAGTGCCGAAATTTTGGAATGAAGAAATAGCGGTCCAAAATATATTACTAATTATAATAACTTAAATAGTATTAAAGATATCATGAATGAATTTGCTATGAATGACAAAAATAATCATAATTTGCAAACTCATTACAATAATTTTAAAACTTTTATTCAAAACAATACACTTGTACCCGGCAATAATAAGGATAATTTGAGAAATAAGAAAAATGCCATTGAAAGAGATATTGTCACTCATTTCGATACATTTAATCAAGATGTAGTTTCATTTCTTGAAAATATTAAAACAAATGCTTCAAGTAATCTTGTTAATACTATCAACCAAAATGATGATTTTAATGGAATAAAACAACAACTAAAAGATGAATTAGGAAAAGTAAAAACACAGCTTAATAGTTGGAATCAAAAATTGGAAAATATTAAAAATAAAGCAAATTCTATAAGTCCAATTCATAACTTAAATGAATATCAAAAGGCAAAAAGCAAAGAACAAGAAATTCAAAATTGACTTAATAAAAAAATGGAATTGGTTGACAAATATGCAGCATTGATAGAAAAAGTTAAAAGTAGCCCATATTTAAAGACTAGAGATAAAGAAAGACTGGAAAATAAAATTGAAAGTCAAGGATTTGAAAAAGACAGCCTTGATCAAAAATATAATCTTTTAGATAAAGAAATTAATGATGAAATTAGAAAAAATAAAGACATTGTGGATGCTTATATAACTGCCACAAATGATCTTCAAGAACATGCATTTAATTTAAGAGAATTTGAATCAATATCTAAAGAAAGAAATCTGAGCATTGCGCATCAGTCAATTATTCAAAAAAATGAGAAATTAGTTCAGAAATATAGAGCTGAACAACAAAAGAATTTGGAAGATGGAAACTTACATGTTTTAACTGAAAAAATAAGAAAATCAAATGAGACTATTGAAGAATACATTAACAGACTAAGAGATACTAAAACTTATGTTGAAAAATATGGTGCAACTAGCGAAATAAAAAATGCTGCATGAAAAAAATATTATGATTACATAGTTGAAAAAACTAGAAATTATCAAGGCGGAAAAGAAATCAATCTTTTTACAATACTTGGAAATAGCGGAAATCAAGATGATAGTCAATATAAAAGTTTGGTCATAGATGTTTTAGACAAAACTTACTTAGAAGTAGAACGTCTTGTATTTAAAAAAGAGATAATCAGATTAATTGGTAATGGAAAATGATCTATGCCAGATAATGAATCACCTGCATTTGGCGAAAGTGTTGAAACTAAAATAACCAATGCATATATTG